>NZ_JAPZSO010000144.1:0-14858 GCF_027531715.1 Microcystis sp. LE19-8.1F
CCACTGCAAGCTAAGCTAAGACGCATTTAAAGCGCTTATTCTTAAGATTAGCCGAATCTCCCCCAATCCCTTTACTGTTGCCTCTTGCAAGAGTGCCTCTTGCCTCGTCTCAACAAGCAATTTAAATGCGCGGGCAGCTTATTATCAGCCGGATTTTACAATTGTCCCCAGAAGAATTTACTCCTTTACTCCTACAGTGTTCCAAGCAGGAACTCTTAAAGCGATTTCCCCCAGAAAAGTCGCGAGGAAATTGAAGCTATCACCCCCCTTATCAAGGGGGGAAGGGGGGATCGGCACCCCCCTTATCAAAGGTAGGGTTAATTCATGAATTAACCCTACTATAACCCACTAGGGAAGGGAGGGAGACCCTCCCTTTCTCGTTCCAGGGTAGAACCCTGGAACGAAAAAAGACCATCCTGAAAAAGGATGGCCTTTTATAATAGTCAACTCGGATTCGTCTGCTTACTGGAAATTAAGCGACGATAGTAAAGTTGCCGCCACTTAAACCCCCCGCCAAAGTGAGCGCATTCGTACTTTCCGCAATAAGAATAGAACCAGCCCCGAAGTTACCATCAGCATCGTAGAACAACTTGTTGATAGTTGTGTCGTAACCAAAGCGCACATTGCTCAAGTTAGCACCAGCAAGGTTTCCTGTGTTATCCACGAGGATTGTATTAGCACTGTTAGTTGCACCCGCTACAGCACTAACCGTCAAGGTGGCTCCCACTGCCGGAGCGCCGGCAAAGGCGGCATTACTTAGGGCGAATATATCGTTATTATTTGCTTCTGTCTTGAAGTCCTTGACCGTCACGGCACTGGTGGCGATGGCTTTATTCAAGACGAACTGGTCATTACCACCGTTACCAGTTAGTTGATCAGTACCACCGCCACCAGTAAGGGTGTCGTTCTTTTCACCGCCTTTCAGGACATCGGCTAATGCACCACCAGTAATCTTGAAGGAACCATTGGTTTCAAGGGTACCATTAAAGGTTAAGGTTTTGGTGGTGAAGGAAGAAGCATCAACAGTTAAAGTTGCACCACTTGCCACAAGCGTGTCCTTAGTGTCGATTGTGGTGTTAGCGGCGGTGTCTTCTTTAAAGATAATCGTCTCAACGTTGGTAACACCATTAAGAGCAGCAGCAGTGGCTCCAACTTTAACAGTTAAGGTGTCACTGCCCTCGTTTCCATTGAGGTTAACACCATTAATCTGATCTACTTCTGCCGTCAAGGTGAAGGTGTCATCGCTTTTGCCGCCGACAATCTGTTTTATATCACTGTTTTTGCCCAGATTCAGGGTCAGTTTCCCAGTAAAGTCAGTGGCATCCAGTCGATTAGTCCCGTCAAATACATCGATCTTGCCGTCAATGGTTAGGTTCTTGTCCCCAGTAATGACGAAGTTGCTCTGGGTTTGATTGAGTTGAAGGGTATTCAGGGTTGTATCAGCGTTAGACAGGACACTGTCAGCTTTAACGACTAGGTTGACCTTGCTTTTATCATTTAAGTTGGCCGCGATCGAGGCACCGGCAGTTGTCCCGTTCAGGTTAACGGTGAGATCCTTGCCAAGTACACCGACACCCTCTTGTAGGGTGAGATTGCTGGCGTAACCAGCCACAAGATCAATGGCGTAGTTGTTAGCATCCTTGATTATTAAATCACCTTTGACCACCTGTACTTGTTTGGCTTTGCTAATGCCTGCCAGTGCGACGGAAGCATTAGCAGCACCAGAGAATTGGATGGTCTCGATGTTTTCGATGGCTGGCTTGACATCCAGAACAATCTGGGCGGTCAGCACGTCGTTGTCACTGGTGCTAGGGTCTTGAATGAAACTACCTTCCAAGAATGTCAAAGCACTAACCTTATCATTGGCTGTACTGAGAAACTTACCTTCGGGAGCGACTTTGCTGTTAGCGGCAGCTGTCAGTACGGCTCCATTATCTAGCAAGGTGAAGGTAGTGCCTGTGCCACCACCGATAATGTCAATGATCGCCTGATTGATGGCTGCTTCAGCATCGGCAACGCTCTCGTCGGTGAAAGTCACCGTGTCGATGATTTGCGATGAGGTGGCAAATAGGGAAGGGGTGAAAGGAATGCTCGCATTAACAGCTTCTTGGGTAAATTGCAGAGCTATGTCAGCACGATTCTGAAGGGTGGTGAAGTCGGTTCCTTGCGCTCCTTGGGCCACTGCGAGGACAAATTCCGCCACTGCTTCGGGAGAGCTATCCTGTTCAAGAACTCCTAACCAGAACTCTAGTCCTGCCTCATCGGCATCACGACCAAAGGCGTTCTGATAAATTTCATTAATAAATGCTGCTGGGTCGCCTAGGGTGGGGGCCGCCAAGAAGGGGTAAAGGGCTTTAGCCTCTGGGGAGGCACCGAACTGGGCTGCTATCTCCTCTATGGTTACATCTTGGCTCTGCCAAAAGGTAAGACCTGCGGGATCAGGGGAACGGTTGAAGTAGATGACGTACAAGCCGACGATGGAATTTTGATCTACAGTCATAATTTATTTTTCACTCCTCGAACAAAGTAAAAAGCTGTTCACACATGGCACATATACTAGCATAGATGACCTCAATTATCAAGCTATGGCAAAATTTTTTTTTGTGGGAGTAGTTTCAGTCAAGGTCTTCTACCGTCGGTAATCATCCCTGAAAACTGACCCCCGACCAGATTGAGTGGATTCTTTAAGACTTAACTTTAATATCCCCAACCCTCAGAGTACACCCTAATTCACCTTGATTTGGCCATTCGGTTACAATATTTAAACTGTCTTAGTTTATCCACATATACCCATAGGTTAGGCCGACTTCCTCGGTCAATTTTGCTGGGGCAATTTGTCCAACCCTAGCAATCTTATCGTCACTGCTGCTGGAATTTGGCCGAGATTTTTCCGTGCTGCTAATCTATCTGTGTTAGGGGGAGCGGAAACAAATCTAAAAATGTCTAGTCTGGAGTCTATCGAACTCTTTTCTGATTCTGAAGGTTTAATTTTTTGGTTCTAAAACCTGACGGGCTATTGTCGAGAGAGGAGAAAACTTGCCGCTCTGTCACCACAGGGCAGCAAACGTCCTGTTCGGGGAAACTTTATCAGAAAAAAACGGTCTTAACAGCGATGCCATCCCAGCCTGATGGTACAGGAACCTGTAAGATGGGATTGGTAGCCACTAAGCTAAGACGCATTTAAAGCGCTTATTCTTAAGATTAGCCGAATCTCCCCCAATCCCTTTACTGTTGCCTCTTGCCTCTTGCCTCTTGCCTCGTCTCAACAAGCAATTTAAATGCTTAACAGCTTATGACTATCGAAACTTACTATCCCCATCTAAATGTCAAGCATTTGCTTGATAAAATTCGCCAAGAAGCCCTGCGTCAAAATCTGCACCTTGGGGTTCCCTCAGCACCATTACCACCACCACCGGCAGCGACAAGGGAATTAGTCCTGAAGGGGGATTTTGATCGGGAAGCAATTAATAATCAAATCGATTATATAGAGGGATTTATCAAAACAGCCGAGTCAAGAGCGGCAGTGCGTAACCAACTGCCAGAGAAATTTGGACGTTTCCCCTGGTTATTATTTAAACCCTTGCAAGCTCTGGCTTTAAAGATTCTCAATACCATATTTCGCGATCAAAGGGAAGTGAACTTCAATCTGGCCAGTGCCTTGCGAGAATGCCTACAATTAAATCGACAGTTATTATCAGAGGTGGAAAGTTTGCGATCGCAATCCCAGCGAGATTTAGAGAATTTAATGGCGGTTAGTCAGAGTTTATCTGGTTACAGCCAAGCGGTGGAGAAAAATCTGGTCAATAATACCCAAAATCTACAGGAAAAACTGCATAATCTTGACCAAAAATGGCAGGAGCGGCAGCAGCAAAATCAAGATGAACTCCAAGGAGA
Source organism: Microcystis sp. LE19-8.1F (assembly GCF_027531715.1). Lineage (NCBI taxonomy): Bacteria > Bacillati > Cyanobacteriota > Cyanophyceae > Chroococcales > Microcystaceae > Microcystis > Microcystis sp. LE19-8.1F. The sequence continues at coordinate 3,895 of NZ_JAPZSO010000144.1, forward strand.
AATCCAGGAACTTGAGCGAGAGATGCAAAGCCAAATCGAGCAACTGGCTCAAAAGGGGGATAGGATCGCTAATCAAATTCAAGAGGGGCTGCAAAGCCAAATCGAGCAACTAGATCAAAAGCGCGATCGGATCGCTAATCAAATTCAAGAGGGACTGCAAAGCCAAATCCACCACCTCGATCGAGAATTGGATCAGAAGACCGAGCAATTGCAGGAGTATCTAGAAAGCCAAATTAAAGATAGTAATGAGAAGAATTTTCAAAATAGCCATTATTTAAAGATAGATTTACTCCAACAAAAGCGATTAATTAATAAGTTTTTAGAAGCGACAGCAGGATCGGAAGGTGGCTCTTCGAGTGAACCAGCGCAAATTTTTGCTGGAGAGTTAGATCATTCTCTAGATGCTTTTTACTTCGCTTTTGAGGAGCATTTTCGCGGCAGTCGCGAGGAAATTAATAGGAGATTAGAAGTATATCTTCCCCGACTCAGAGAAGCACAAATTGCTCCGGGAGACTCGCTGATTTTAGATTTAGGTTGTGGTCGGGGAGAGTGGTTAGAGCTTTTGCGAGATAATGGTTACAGAGCCAGAGGTATCGATCTAAACCGAGTCGTCATTGAACAATGTCAAAGTCGAGGATTAGAGGTTTTAGAAGGGGATGTTATCGCTTATTTGCAATCAATGCCAGATGACAGCGTGGCGGTAATCACGGGATTTCATATTATTGAACATCTACCCTTTGAAATATTAGTTAAGCTATTAAATGAAGCATTTCGAGTGCTGCGTCATCGAGGTTTGGTTATCTTTGAGACTCCCAATCCTGCTAATGTTTTAGTGGGCAGTTGTAATTTTTACTTCGATCCAACCCACCGCAATCCTCTACCCAGTTTAATGACTCAATTCCTAGTGCAATACTGCGGTTTTGCTGAGGTAGAAATTCTGAATTTAAACCCTTCTGATGGATTCAAAGCTGATGAAGGAAATGAATTAGATGAGTTATCTAAACAGTTTAATCAGTATTTTTATGGTCCAATGGATTATGCTGTTATTGGTTATAAACTATAATTAATCACGAGTAAGTATTCATGAGAGTTATTATTACAACAACACAGGTTCCTTTTGTCTATGGCGGTGCGGAAATTCACGCTCAGGAATTATGTAAGGCTTTAGAATTGGCAGGCCATGAAGCGGAAATAGTCGCTATTCCCTTTCAAACCTATCCCCTAGAAAGAATTTTAGACACAATGTTAGTCTGTCGCTTATTAGATTTGACTAGCGCCAATGGCAGAAATATTGATCGATTAATTGGCTTAAAATTCCCAGCTTATTTAATTCCTCATCCCCGAAAAGTTCTCTGGATTCTGCATCAACACCGACAAGCGTATGAACTATGGGGTAATCCCTATGGCGGTTTAGATTTAAGTGCCAATGGCTTACAAATTCGTGAAAATATTATCCGGGCAGATAATAATGTTTTTGCTGAAACTCATAACATATTTAGCAATTCTAAAAATGTGGCAAGAAGGCTAAAAACCTATAATAATGTTGATTCGATACCCCTTTATCATCCTCCCCAGAATGCTGATTTTTTTCAATGTCAACCAGAAGAAGGTTATCTATTCTTCCCTAGTCGGATCAATCCCTTGAAACGTCAAGAGTTAATCCTTGAGGCTTTAGCCTTGACTAAAAACCCTGTCAAAGTGATTTTTGCTGGTCAACCAGAAGGAGATTTTGGTGACATTCTAGAGGAAAAAGTTAAGCAGTTGGATATTGCTGAAAAAGTGGTATTTTTAGGGAGAATTAGTAACGAGGAAAAACTCGATTATTATGCCAGATCCCTAGCAGTGCTTTATCCTCCCTTTGAGGAAGATTACGGTTACGTTACCCTAGAAGGAATGTTAGCTTCTAAACCAGTGATTACCTGCCAAGATTCGGGAGGACCCCTAGAATTTATTCGTCATCGCGAAACCGGTTTAATTGTGGAACCTAAGGCAATGGCCATAGCAGAGGCCATGGACGAAATGTGGGAAAATCGGGATTGGGCGGCAAAATTAGGTAAATCTGCCAGTGAATACTACAAAAGTCTTGATATTACTTGGTCAAACGTTATCAAAAAACTACTCGCATGAAAATTAATTGGTTTTCTCCTTTACCTCCCGCTAAAACTGGTATCGCTGATTACATGACTTGTATCTTGCCAGCTTTGATTAAAAATTGTCAGTTAGAACTATGGACTAATCAAAAAATTTACGATCGAGAACTAAAGAACTATGTCAAAGTTAATTCTTACCATAGAGATAACATAATCTGGTCAAAAATTAACCAAGCAGACATAAATGTTTATCATATTGGTAATAACCCAGATTTTCATGAGGATATCTGGAGAATTAGTTGTCAATGCCCCGGTATAGTTGTCCTTCATGATTTAAAGCTACAGGATTTTTTTAGTGAAATTGCTAGAATCAATAATGATCGAGATATCTATCTTAATCAAATGCTCTATTACTATGGAATGGAAGGAAAAATAGCCGCAGAAATGTGGTGGAATCGAGAAGTATCTATGCAATTTATGGCCGATAATTATCCCCTGACACCTTTAGCTTTAAAAAATGCTATTGGGGTGATTACTCACAGTCAGGAAGGTTATCGTAAGTTTCAGCAAGAAAATGCGCTTCTTACTGCTTATTTTCCCCTACCCTATCCTAGATGCGATTTGTCATCAAATTACGAATTGCAGAAAAATCGGGATTTTTATCAATTAATTGTTTTTGGCCATATTGGAAAAAATAGATGTGTTGATATGATCCTGGATGCTTTAGCTAGTTTTTCCCAAAAACAAGCTTTTCGGTTAGACATTTATGGAGAAGTATGGGATAGTAATTATCTCGTTCAAAAAATTAATAGCTTAAATTTAAATAATTTAGTAACCTTGCATGGTTTTGTCACGGAAGCCAAATTAGAAACCGCCTTAGCTGATGCAGATTTAGCAATCAATTTACGTTATCCTACTATGGGAGAAGCATCCGTCAGTCAGCTGCAGATTTGGAGCCATGGTTTGCCAAGTTTAGTGACTAAAATAGGTTGGTATAGTGAGTTGCCGGAAAATACCGTAGGTTATGTGACTGTTGGCAACGAAATCGCCGATTTACACCAACATTTCTCTCAATTTCTTCATGATACGCAATTATATCAGACCATTGGTAAAAATGGTCAAACTTGGCTAGAAAATAATCACTCTCCCGAATCCTACGCTAAAGCCTTGGTGGATTTCGCTCGGGAAGCCTGTCAACAAAGATATCGTTATGCGGCCAATTATTTTATCGAAAAAGTAGGCAAAGAAATTAGTTATTGGAATGATGACAAAATCTCGGATTTAGAGCTAAAATCCCTAGCGGAAACCATTCATTTTCTAACCAGCTAAAGTGTTTCCCCATCGGGAATTATCATCTTGCCTTGGCAGACTAGAACTGATGCACCACCCACAGAAACTTCCGTAATTTCACGGTTGTTTTTCTGAAACTTTAATTGTATAATGCTGGGTCTGTCCATTTCCACCCCTTGGATTATCGTCCATTGATTCATCCCTTCCCTAGAAGATTCTAAGGCTCCTAGGTAGCCCGCTAAAGCGGCCACAGCCGAACCGGTGGCGGGATCTTCCATAACTCCCAAACCGGGGGCAAACATTCGGCCATAAATACGAGATTGGGGTGATTCTGGGTCAAAACAGCAGACAAAAAGGGAATTAGCGGGGGATTGTCCCAATAATGATGACCAGAGACTTAGATTTAGTTTTATTTTCCCTAAAATATCGCGGTTTCTAACGGGGATGAATAAAAAAGGAAGACCACAGGAAAAGGCGCGAGGGGGATAACCGGGTAAGAAATCGGCAACGCTTAGGGAAAGAATCGCCGCTAAATCATCGAGAGCATAATTATCCGCCACTAATTCTGGCAATTGTGCCACTTTTAACTCACTATAGACGGGTTTTTCCCCCTCCATGAGAATTTTTACCGGTACTAAACCGACTCCTTCCTCCAGATAAATCGTGGTTTCTTGGTGGGGGGGAATAGCACCGATTAGGGCTAAAATATAGGCTGTGCCGACGGTAGGATGCCCTGCAAAGGGTAATTCGGTACTGGGGGTGAAAATCCGGACTTTTTTAGTGCCTTGGGGTGTTTCTGGCGGAAAAACAAAGACTGTCTCTGAGAAGTTAAATTCGGCGGCGATTTTTTGCATCTGGGTGCGGGTTAATCCAGACGCTTCCGGAAAAACCGCCAGGGGATTACCGCCAAAAATGCGATCGCTAAAAACATCGGCGGTATAGTAGGAATAGGTAGGCACGCGGGGGATAGGGCAACAGTTATCGGAGAATTTTTTCATCTTACACCTATTTTCACCCGTGACCGCCCCCGGTTGTCTGTCTAGGGATAGATACTCCTTGTCAGTCCTGTTAGTCTCTGTTTATTAAGAAATAATTAAAATACAGAGTTTTTCCTAAAGATAAGGTATGTCTTGATAGGGCATCGTCTCGGAGTCTCCTCATAACTGCTATAGGCTCTACTACTTAGGGTTTGCTGAAAAAGCTTTTCCTGGGGGCAGGGTGTGGCCCCCCAATCCCCCCGACATCGGGGGGGTTGGGTGTGGGGTGTGGGGTTTTATCGATTTTCAGGTGGTCAACTACCTAATTTTCAGGGAAAAAGTCCTGGAATTTTCCCCCCGATCCCCGCAATGGCTGGCACTTTTTGAGGGGAAAAAAGTCCAAAAGTCTTATCCAACAAGGTTTTTAGATTTATTCAGCAGACCCTACTTATTCGGTTCTAATCTGGCTAATAAACTGACTAACTTATCTCTGACGGAATTGTGAGTGTATTCGTCTTCAGGGTGAGGTTTTTGATTGGGTTGTTGAAAATAGGGACGTTCTCCGTATAATTGTCCCCATTTCACATCGACTCGGTGTACTAATTCATAGAGTAATTCTTGATTGTCTAAAATTTCTTCTAGGATTAACTGTAAAGCTTGAACGGGATTATCTAAATTTTGACTGACTTTTGTTAATTCTTCATCGACGATAAGCTGTAAAATTATCTGCAAAGCTCCCGAAGAATCCCCTAAATTAGCGGCAATAAACTGTTTAATTTCAGTCTTTACCTGCACTAATTTGGGGACAGGAGATTCCCCTTTGAGGAAATCGGCCCCCTCTTGAGCGATAAAATCTGCTAGGGTAAACTCGCGCCTTTCGATGATATCTTGGGAAAAATCCGGTTCTTCAGGGGTCATAAACTAAAAAGATTAGCGATAATAGACTCTAGGACTTATTGTGACATTTTTAGGAATATCTATGGGCATCGATCGCAGAGAGTTTCAGCAGCGTCGTCAGCAAGTAATGGAAAAAATCGGCCATGGAACCGCAATTTTTCGCAGTGCGCCCATGGCGGTCATGCACAATGACGTAGAATACACCTATCGTCAGGATAGTGACTTTTTTTACCTGACAGGATTTAATGAACCGGAGGCGGTGGCGGTTTTAGCACCCCATCACCCCGAACATCAGTTTATCCTGTTCGTGCAGCCAAAAGACCCGGAAAAAGAAACCTGGACCGGCTATCTCCACGGGGTGGAAGGAGCAAAGGAGATTTTTGGTGCTGATGAGGCCTATTCTATCGAAGAATTGGAGGAAAAATTACCCCAATATCTCGAAAAAGCCGACCGAATTTATTATCATCTCGGACGGGACAAAACTTTTAATACAAATGTTCTAAAGCACTGGCAAAAATTAATCGCCACTTTTCCCCGTCGCGGCACTGGACCGACTGCTTTAGAGGATACTAATTTTATTCTCCATCCTTTGCGCTTACTGAAAACCGAGGCCGAATTGGACAATATTCGCCAAGCAACTGCTATTTCAGCACAGGCACATAATCGGGCCAGAGAATTTACCAAAGTTGGTCACTACGAGTATCAAATTCAAGCGGAAATCGAGCATACTTTTCGCCTAGAAGGGGGTATGGGTCCAGCTTATCCTTCTATTGTTGCTAGTGGTGCTAATGCCTGTATTCTGCACTATATCAACAATGATCGCCAAGTACAAGAAAATGAGCTTTTATTAATTGATGCCGGTTGTGCCTACAATTACTATAACGGTGATATTACCCGCACTTTTCCCGTTAATGGTAAATTTACCCCCGAACAAAAAATTATCTATGAAATTGTTCTGGAAGCTCAATTAAAGGCGATTGAAGTGGTGAAAGCAGGTAATCCTTATAATCTTTTTCATGACACAGCCGTGAGAACAATTGTGGAGGGATTAGTGGATTTAGGGCTATTGGTCGGCGATATTGATGAGATAATTAAAGAGGAAAAATATAAGCCTTTTTATATGCACAGAACCGGCCATTGGTTAGGATTAGATGTCCATGATGCGGGAGGTTATAAAGTTAACGAAGAAACTTGGCAAACTTTGCAGCCTGGTCATGTTTTAACCGTGGAACCGGGGATTTATATCTCCCCCGATATTAAACCTGCTGAAGGACAGCCAGAAGTGCCAGAAAAATGGCGAGGTATCGGTATCCGTATCGAAGATGATGTGTTAGTTACTGCCACAGGAAATGAGGTTTTAACTGCAACGGTTCCCAAAAAAGTTGAGGATATCGAATCTAAGTAAAAAGCTAGGTGTTAAAAATTGTCAGTTCCCCCCTAACCCTAGGGTTGATTAATAGTAGGGTTGATTAATAGTAGGGTTGATTAATAGTAGGGTTGATTCATGAATCAACCCTACCCCCCTTAAGGAGATTCAGTTAAGTTTTTTCTAGAGATTATTATGGTTGTCACCAAAGAAAAAGTATATACCTTTGCGGAATATTTAAATTATCGGGACTGCACGGATAATAAATACGAATTATTTAACGGAGAATTAATTACCATGCCTCCTGCTAGTGGCTTTCATGCTTTGATACTTAGATATATATTTAAGGTGTTAGAAAGGGAAATAGAGAGGCTACAATTAGACTGGCAAGTTATGCCCGCTACGGTGGGAATTCGCACCGATAAAGCTAAATCGAGAATCCCAGACTTAATGATTTTAACTGCTGAACAATGTCAAGACATTAGAAATATGACCACAGCAGTGATTGAATTTCCTCCCCTCTTAGTTGTAGAAATTGTTAGCCCGGGTAATGCCGATGATGACTACCGTTATAAGCGTTCAGAATACGCGGTGAGAGGCATTCCTGAATACTGGATTATCGATCCTATTGCCCTAAAAATATCGGTTTTAACCCTGATTTCGGGATTTTATGAACTGGCAGAATTTAATCAGGAAGATAGGATAATATCGGTGACATTTCCCGATTTACAATTAACTCCTCAAATGGTTTTTGAATAGTAAAATCCCGGCTGGAGACTTTTATGATTGCTACCCAACAAAAAATATATACCTTTACAGAATATTTAAATTATCAGGACTCCACAGATAATAAGTACGAATTATTTAACGGAGAATTAATTTCCATGCCTCCCGCTAGTGGCTTTCATGCTTTAATTCTTGCCTGTCTTTATGATTATTTAATGGCAGAAATTAAAAGATTAAATCTAACTTGGAAAGTCATGCCCGCTACTGTAGGAATTCGCACCGATAAAGCTAAATCGAGAATCCCAGACTTAATGATTTTAACTGCTGAACAATGTCAAGAGATTAGAAATATGACCACAGCAGTGATTGAATTTCCTCCCCTCTTAGTTGTAGAAATTGTTAGCCCCGGTAATGCCGATGATGACTACCGTTATAAGCGTTCAGAATACGCAGTGAGAGGCATTCCTGAATACTGGATTATCGATCCTATTGCTGTAAAAATATCGGTTTTAACCCTGATTTCGGGATTTTATGAACTGGCAGAATTTAACAACGAAGATAGAATAATATCGGTAACATTTCCCGATTTAAAATTAACTCCTCAAATGGTCTTTGCACAGTAGCATTATTAACGATTATGACTATCCCCTTAGAAATCCAACAACGCTGCCAACAATTAAAAACAGAACTACAAAGGGCCAGTTATGCTTATTATGTTCTTGATGATCCTTTTATACCCGATAGCGTTTATGATCAACTTTATCGGGAATTAGAAGACATAGAAAAGCGTTATCCCCAATTAATCACCCCCGATAGTCCCACCCAAAGAGTCGGGGATAAAATCTCTAGTCAATTCGTTTCTGTCCGTCATAATATTCCCCTGTATAGTCTCGAAAATGCCTTTAACCTCGAAGAATTAAATAAATGGGGCAACCGTTGGCAAAGATATGTAAATGAAACCCAAGACACGGAATATGTGTGTGAATTAAAAATCGATGGTTCTGCGTTAGCTTTAACCTACGAAAATGGCTTTTTCGTCAGAGGTGTTACTAGAGGAGATGGAGTCACTGGCGAAGATATTACCCCCAATGTGCGGACAATTCGCTCTATTCCTTTACGCTTAAATATAGATAATCCCCCGGCAATTGTGGAAGTGCGCGGCGAAGCTTTTTTACCCCTCGATACCTTCGATAAAATCAATCAAGAAAGAGAAGAAAAAGGGGAATCTCTCTTTGCTAATCCCCGCAATGCGGCAGCGGGAACCCTACGACAATTAGATCCGAAAATAGTTGATAAAAGACGCTTACAATTTTTTGCCTATACCCTGCATTTAGACGATAACCATATCACTACTCAATGGCAATCCTTAGATAGATTAGAAACCATGGGATTTCTGGTTAATCCCCACCGTCAACTCTGTCCATCCCTGCAAGAAGTGGCGCAATACTATCAAGATTGGCAAGAAAAACGTCATCAATTAGCCTACATGACCGATGGTGTCGTAGTCAAAATCAACGATTTACAGCGACAAAATCGGTTAGGATTCACCCAAAAATTCCCCAGGTGGGCCATCGCTTTAAAATATCCAGCCGAAGAAGTCCCCACGGTAGTTAAAGATATTATCGTCAATGTGGGACGCACCGGCGCAGTCACACCCATGGCGGTGATGGAACCGGTACAGGTAGCAGGGACCACCGTACAAAGGGCTACTTTACATAATAGCGATCGAGTGGCCGAATTAGATATCCGCGTCGGTGACACGGTAATTATCCGCAAAGCGGGGGAAATTATCCCGGAAGTGGTGAGAATCCTGCCAGAATTGCGTCCTAGCCAGACTTTCCCCTTCCAGATGCCCACTAATTGCCCTGAATGTCAATCTCCCCTAGTCCGTCCGGTGGGGGAAGCGGTGACGCGCTGTGTCAATAGTTCCTGTCCGGCGATTTTGCGGGGAAGTGTAGTACATTGGGCCAGTCGCGATGCTCTCGATATCCGGGGATTAGGGGAAAAAGTGGTAATTTTGCTGATTGAACAGGGATTAGTTACCGCCATTTCTGACCTCTACAGCCTCGAAAAAACGGAAATTGCCAAATTAGACCGAATGGGCGAGAAATCAGCCTTAAATTTGATTACAGCTATTGCTCAGAGCAAAAATCAAAGCTGGTCGAGGGTACTTTATGGGCTAGGGATTCGCTATGTGGGCAGTGTTAACGCCAAAATTCTCGCGGAAAGTTTTCGGACTGTGGAGGAGTTAGCTAACGCCAGCGTGACTAATTTAGCCTCTATCTATGGTATCGGTGAAGAAATCGCTCAATCGGTCTATGATTGGTTTAAAATCGCCGCTAATCGGGATTTAGTCGCTAAATTACAGGCTGCTGGTTTACAATTTGCCGCAGCAGCAAAAACCACCACCACAAAAGCGACTTTAGCAGGGAAAACCTTTGTCATTACTGGCACTTTACCAACTCTCAAACGGGAGGAAGCGAAAGAATTAATCGAAAAAGCCGGGGGGAAAGTGACGGGTTCTGTCAGCAAAAAAACTGATTATTTAGTGCTAGGAGAAGCGGCGGGTTCTAAGCTAGAAAAAGCCCTAGAATTGGGCATTACTCAGCTAACCGAAGCACAATTACTCGAATTAATCGAGGATTAAATATAATTATTTGACGTTAAAAAGACTTGTTCTGAGAAAATATTACAGAAGCAAAGTTAAATAATTTTACATACCATTTAGAGGCAAATGTAATTGTTTATATTCTATAGAGGAGTTAATCTTATGAGAGCTTTTATCTCGTGGTATAGTTAATGTATTATATCTTCCCTTTTCTAGCAATCGAGTAAAAGTAAGCCAAGAAATCACCCTAGAACGATAATCTCTAAGGGTTTTATCTTTGGGTCGTTTACCAGAAGTAGAAGTACAGATACTAGCAATAATTTCTTCTACTCGCCAGGGGGTTATTGACTTATGAATTTCTAATTCTTTATAGATTTCTTGTATAAGAATATGTTTTTTGAGGGCGAATGATAAATATTGAGAAATATCATCTTCTCCTTTACCTATAAGCTCTCTTGCCGCTAAGATTTTTTTCTCATGATTGATGAATATCATGTCAAAATTTTCCAAATCCCAAATAAGACTATTAATTGTTGTGTCTCTTCGTTCTAATTTTTGCTTAAGTTCTTTTTTGGTTATACCTTTGTAGCCACTTGTTTGAATTATTTTTAATGCTTCGATTACTGTAGTAATTGAATTTCGTACCATATAAGTTGATAAGGAAGGTTTATCTACTAGAAATTCTAAACTTAGAGATAAAGTTAGCTGTTCGTATTTGGGTTTGTAATTATTATGCTCTTGTTTTAGTAAAAGGTTCCATTCATAACGAGTAATAAAGTTTTTTACCGACCAAAGAGATAAATTTTGTTTAGTAAAGACATATTTTTGGGGAGATTGAGTAATAATTGCATCAACTGGTATGGCCAAACCCTCAAGGGGTGACAGAAAGGTTAAAGAGCTTGCTTGATAAGGCTCATAGCCGTTAACCCTTTGGAGAAATAAGGGTTTTTCTGGGGTTTGAGGCGTATCAAAGAAAGGGCAAGTTCCGAAAAAATATCCATCGACTCAAC
>NZ_JAPZSO010000075.1:0-10630 GCF_027531715.1 Microcystis sp. LE19-8.1F
GACATCTACACAGTTACCTATCGCTACTGTGACATCTACACCGTTACCTAAAGTAGCGCCTCCAGCGCCCTCTTCGCCACCACCTCCCCCAGCAAAGCTAACTCCATTTACCGAAAACCTACCCAATGGACTAACACTGGAAATGGTAGGCTTACCAGCAGGTCAATTTCTCATGGGCTCTCCTGACAGTGATCGCGATGCTGAAAGTTGGGAAAAGCCTCAACACCAAGTTAAAATAAACAGTTTTGCTATTGGCAAATATCCTGTCACTCAGGCACAATATCAAGCGGTAATGGGAACAAATCCCTCTCAGTTTAAAAACAATCCCCAAAATCCGGTAGAAAAGGTTAGCTGGGACGACGCTCAAGCTTTTTGTCAGAAATTGAGTCAAATAACCGGGAAAACCTATCGCCTACCGACAGAAGCGGAATGGGAATATGCCTGTCGTGCGGGGACCACTACTCGCTATTATTTCGGTGATGATGCTAATCAGTTAGAAGATTACGCTTGGTATGAAGGAAATTCTCAAAATACAACTCATCCTGTGGGTCAGAAAAAGCCCAATGCTTGGGGACTGTATGACATGAGTGGCAATGTTTGGGAGTGGTGCGAGGACAATTGGCATAATAGCTATCAGAATGCGCCAAGGGATGGCAGTGCCTGGGTAACAAATAATAGTAATGTTCACATAATACGTGGCGGCTCTTGGGACGACATTCCCGAGTATTGCCGTTCCACCGATCGCTCCAACGGCGATATCCTCAACCTCAGCATCGGTTTTCGGGTGGTGTGCGTCCCCAGTGTGACATCTACACAGTTACCTATCGCTACTGTGACATCTACACCGTTACCTAAAGTAGTGCCAACTCCACTGACAAACTTTACCGAAAACCTACCCAAGGGAATAACACTGGAGATGGTAGGCTTACCAGCAGGTCAATTTCTCATGGGTTCTCCTGATAGTGATCCCGATGCTACAAGTTATGAAAAGCCTCAACACCCAGTTAAAATAAACAGTTTTGCGATCGGGAAATATCCTGTCACTCAGGCACAATATCAAGCAGTAATGGGAACAAATCCCTCTCATTTTTCAAATAATCCCCAAAATCCAGTAGAAAGGATTAGTTCGGACGACGCTCAAGCCTTTTGTCAGAAATTGAGTCAAATAACCGGGAAAACCTATCGCCTCCCCACAGAAGCGGAATGGGAATATGCCTGTCGTGCGGGGACCACTACTCGCTATTATTTCGGTGATGATGCTAATCAGTTAGGAGATTACGCTTGGTATAGCGGAAATTCTCAAAATACAACTCATCCTGTTGGTCAGAAAAGGCCCAATGCTTTCGGCCTCTACGATATGCACGGAAATGTCTGGGAGTGGTGCGAAGACAATTGGCATAATAGCTATCAGAATGCGCCAAGTGACGGCAGTGCTTGGCTGATAAAGGATAATGATTATCAAATAGTGCGGGGCGGTTCTTGGTACGGCCTTCCAAATCTCTGCCGTTCCGCTTACCGCAACTTCAACTACCGCCGGGGCAACATCGTCAACTACTTCGGTTTTCGGGTGGTGTGCGTCCCCAATGTGACATCTACACAGTTACCTATCGCTACTGTGACATCTACACCGTTACCTAAAGTAGTGCCAACTCCACTGACAAACTTTACCGAAAACCTACCCAAGGGAATAACACTGGAAATGGTAGGCTTACCAGCAGGTCAATTTCTCATGGGCTCTCCTGATAGTGATCGCAATGCTAGGGATTTTGAAAAGCCTCAACACCCAGTTAAAATAAACAGTTTTGCGATCGGGAAATATCCGGTGACTCAGGCACAATATCAAGCGGTAATGGGAACCAATCGCTCTCATTTTTATAATAATCCCCAAAATCCGGTAGAAAGGATTAGTTGGAATGACGCTCAAGCCTTTTGTCAAAAATTGAGTCAAATAACAGGAAAAACCTATCGTCTCCCCACAGAAGCGGAATGGGAATATGCCTGTCGTGCGGGGACTACCACTCGCTTTTATTTCGGTGATGATGCTAATCAGTCAGGAAATTACGCTTGGTATTACAAAAATTCTCAGCGGACAACTCATCCTGTGGGTCAGAAAAGGCCCAATGCTTGGGGACTCTATGACATGAGTGGCAATGTTTGGGAGTGGTGCGAAGACGATTGGCACGATAACTATATCGGAGCGCCAAAGGATGGCAGTGCTTGGTTAACAAATGATAATGATTATCAAATATTGCGGGGCGGTTCTTGGTACAGCGTTCCCTCTCTCTGCCGTTCCGCTTACCGCCTCAGATACTTCCGCCGCGACAACCTCAACGACATCTTCGTCGGTTTTCGGGTGGTGTGCGGTGCTGGGAGGACTCTGTAACCCTTATTCTCTTTTTACCCTTTTTTACCCTTTTTTACTTTTTCTCTTTTTCTCTTTTTCCCGCCTAGCGGCGGGTCGATTTTTTTGAGATTTTCTAGGGTGCGTCCCAGGCAGCTTTTGCCTTTTTGACAGCAGCCCGTAGTTGGGTTGACGACTGTTACCCAACACCCTCGGAACCAAGATTAAATAGGGTATGATGGACGTTGGATAGATTTTCTCCTATTGCCGTGAGCGAAAGCGTCTATATTGAAACCAGTATCTTAGGCTACCTAACTGCTCGACCCAGCAGAGATATTATTGTGGCGGCTAATATTGAGATAACGAGGGAATGGTGGGAATTTCGTCGAAACGACTTTATTCTGTACACTTCCGAGGCTGTCCTAGAGGAAGTAACTAAAGGAGATACAGCGATCGCCTCCGAAAGGCTGGATATTTTGCGTGATTTTCCCTTGTTAGCATTGAACGAAGCTGCACAAGGTTTGGCTAAACAATTCTTAACCCGCAGTAATCTGCCTCCAAAAGCGAAAGTTGACGCGATCCACATTGCCGCCGCAACTGTCCACGGTATGGATTATCTGTTAACGTGGAACTGTAAGCATATTGCTAATGCTCAAATTCAGAGAAAATTGGCAGAGATCAGCATTGATTTTGGATACGAGTTACCGATTCTTTGTACACCCAACGAACTGTTAGGAGGTTGATTATGTTTCATGATGAGATCGTCGAAGAGATCCACCGAATCCGTGAAGAGTATGCCAAGTCCTTCAACTATGACTTGGATGCAATCTTTGCAGATCTACGCAAGAAGCAAGCGGAAAGTGGCAGAGAAGTTGTCACCTTGTCGCGAAAACCCGGTCTAGCAAAACGTTGGAGCGGACGACCGAAAGATATTGGTGATGATACCAGTCGCCGCTCAAGTTAGAATGGGATGACGAAGTAAAAGCTTTTTCGGCAAATTGTCCCCAATTAAATTATCAACTTTAGAGCATTGCTGGCCTCAGATATCTTAGGGTGCGTCCTAGGCAGCTTTTGCCTTTTTGGGAGCAGTTTAATCTAATACTAAATCCGTTGAGTATAGGCTACATATCAGGAGAGGCAACAGACAACAGGCAACAGGCAACAGGCAACAGGCAAAACGGAGAATAAATAATCAGTTTTTAATAAGCGGATTTAGTATCATCCCCTAAACTGCCTGATTCTGCTCAATGAGTAAATCAATCTCATCTTCATGAGCCGCTGCATATACCCAAGCATTAGCTAAATCCGTAGCTTTAATAAGTAGCTGGTTATAATTAAATTAAAAATGGATTTTAGGTTCGATCCCCCCTGCCCCCCTTGATAAGGGGGGTGCCGATAGGCGGGGGGATCCCCCCTTAATCCCCCCTTAATAAGGGGGGCATCTGATAATTTTTAACGCCTACCTACTTAGTCGGATAACTTGTTAATAAATCAGCATCACTATAACCAAGACGACGAGCTTCTACTAACACCCAAACTGGAATTCTTGTATTGGCAATGCAGGCTTGTCCACCACAAACTTTAGGCGTTTTCTCAATTCCCTGCCAATTACCACCAAGACTTTGAGCGAGTAACTGGATTACCTGCACTTTTTCCCTAGGTTTGAGGGCAAGAAGTTGCTCTTCTAACTCTTTGATGATCACAGGCTTAAATCCCCATAAAGTTTTGGCCAATTATCCCTAATCATTTTACCAGAAAATTTGGGTTGAAAAACTCCCACTTTTAGTAGAGTCTAGGGTGCGTGTTTGCGGCTATCAATTCGGTCAAAAAACTCAAATTAACAATCCGCCGTAACGCACCACCTTTATCATTCGGGTTGCCTGTGTCTCCCCAAGACTTTAACCCTTTGCTCTTCTATCTTTCCCGCCTAACATTACCTCGATTTTTTTGAGAAAATTGAGGTAATGTTAAATTTTGTTAAGGACAATGAAAATGAAACAGTTATCGGCTATCAAAAAGTATTATAATTGTCTTTTCTATCCTAAATCAACAGTTTCTGCTTATCAATAATTATGAATACCTATCAAACCTATTTAAATATTGAAATTCTCAAAAGATTATCCTCTCTAACTTACCCTTTGAAGCAGCAACAAAGTTAGCCATTAACATTCAAGTGGTTGAGGATGAAAGGACAGAAGCGGATTTTGAAACCTTATTAGATAAAACCAAGGGAATCTGGGCTAGTGGAATATAGCTAGGTAATAGGTGTAGGGATAATTCATGAATTATCCCTACTAGGTAATAGGTGTGGGGCCAATTCATGAATTAGCCCTACAATAGGCGTTGTCAAATTGAAAGATGCCCCGAATCAGCCCGGAACTGAAATTACTTTGACTTGCCCTGAGCCAAGTCGAAGGGTAGCAAGGATTGCATGGCATCTTTCCTATTCTGATCTGACAACGCCCTTTCCTAGCAAAGTTTTTGAGTATTTTCCCCAATCTTTATCAATAATGCTGGCTAAGTACATAAATTTTCACAACTCGATCGCTACAACTACCCGGCCAAGAACTACAATAACCCTAGGCATCTGTGTGAAAAAAGGCCCATCTATGCAACTTTCGCCCCAAGAAAAAGATAAATTACTGATTTTCACGGCGGCACTGCTCGCCGAAAGACGCAAAAACCGCGGTATTAAGTTAAATTATCCCGAAGCGATCGCCTATATTAGCGCCGCCATCCTCGAAGGTGCTAGGGAAGGTCGTAGCGTGGCTGAATTGATGAGTTACGGCACGACTTTATTAACTCGCGAGGAGGTAATGGAAGGTATCCCGGAAATGATTACGGAAGTGCAGATCGAAGCGACTTTTCCCGATGGTACTAAATTAGTTACCGTTCACAATCCCATTCACTAACAGGAGATTTTTAGCACTTATGATTCCGGGAGAAATTATCACACCATCCGGGGCGATCGAGATTAATGTCGGTCGCGACACCCTGCGTATTTCTGTGGCTAATACAGGCGATCGACCGATTCAAGTGGGTTCCCACTATCATTTTTATGAAGTTAACGAGGCCCTGGAGTTCCAGCGCGAATTAACCAAAGGAACCCATCTGAATATTCCCGCGGGTACATCAGTTAGATTTGAACCGGGAGACACGAAAGAGGTGGAATTAGTTGCCATCGCGGGAACTGAAGAAATTTATGGCTTTAATGGTTTAATTAATGGTTCCCTCAAGGGCAAGAAAAAGAAAAAGTAAGGTCTTGACAGAAAAATTATCATAGTTCGATCGCTCAATTATGGTAACATCAAGGCAACGATAACTAATTCTTTCCAAGACTATGACGACGGTAAAAATTGGCATTATTGGCGGCAGTGGTTTGTATAAAATGGATGCCCTCAAGGATGTGCGGGAAGTATCCCTCGATACTCCTTTTGGTTCTCCTTCCGATGCTTTAATTCTCGGTACTTTAGAGGGAACAGAAGTGGCCTTTTTAGCGCGTCATGGCAGAAGTCACCATTTTTTACCGACCGAATTACCCTTTCGAGCTAATATTCACGCTCTCAAACAATTAGGGGTTGAATATATTATTTCCGCTTCGGCCGTTGGTTCCCTAAAAGCCGAAGTTAAACCCCTAGATTTAGTCATTCCCGATCAATTTATTGACAGAACTAAAGAGAGAATAGCGACTTTTTTTGGGGAAGGAATTGTTGCCCACGTTGCCTTTGGCGATCCCGTTTGTCCCCAATTAGCCGAAATTTTGGGGGATGCCGTCGCTAGTTTAAACCTGCCAGAAGTTACCTTGCATCGGGGCGGTACATACATCTGCATGGAGGGGCCGGCTTTTTCTACTAAAGCGGAATCAAATCTCTATAGAAGTTGGGGGGCAACCGTGATCGGTATGACCAATTTAACCGAGGCCAAATTAGCCCGAGAAGCGGAAATTGCCTATGCTACCTTAGCCCTAGTTACCGATTATGATTGTTGGCATCCCGATCACGATCATGTCACGGTAGAAATGGTGATCGAAAATCTGCACCATAACGCTATTAATGCCCAAAAAGTCATCCAAGAAACGGTGCGCCGTCTAGCAGCTAATCCTCCCGTTTCTGCCGCTCATTCTGCCCTTAAATACGCTATTCTTACCCGTCTAGATTCTGTTCCCGTCGCCACTAAAGAAAAATTAGCTCTCCTGTTGAAAAAATATCTTGAAGAAGTAGAGAAATAGCCGAGAAAAGTGGCCGATGAATCTAGAAGTGGGTCATTTTTCTCGCTGTGATCCAGACGATCAATTTGACCCAAATTCTAAGTTATCTCTGGCTTAACTAGCTAGATATTCTCTGATGTTGCCCTTGCGTTTTCTTAATTTAGCGATCGCTTCTCGTTCGATCTGACGGACTCGTTCACGACTGATATTGAGTCGAACGCCAATTTTTGCTAGGGTGAGGGGCTGCCCATTATCTAAACCAAAACGCAGAGAAATCACTTCTTTTTGTTGAGGGGTGAGGTCTGCCATCAGTTTTTCTAAGTCCACTTGGAGGGAAGAATAGGCAGTGTAATCTTCGGGGGAAAGTCCCTTATCTTCCAAGAGTTCCCCTAATTCCGTGTCTTGATTGTCCCCCACCTTTAAGTCAAGGGAAAGGGGTTGACGGGCCCTTTCCAAGTAGTCTCGCACCTGTTTGGGAGTTAGGTCTAATTCCTCGGCTAATTCGGCAATGGTGGCAGCGCGACCTTTATCTTGAGCTAGTTGACGCTGGGCTTTTTTGATTTTATTCAGTTTTTCGGTGATGTGGATAGGCAGACGGATGGTGCGACTTTTTTCTGCGATCGCCCGGGTGATGGCTTGGCGAATCCACCAATAGGCATAGGTGGAAAAGCGATAGCCTTTGGTGGGATCGAATTTTTCCACCCCTCTTTGCATCCCAATGGTTCCCTCTTGGATGAGGTCCAATAGATCTAGATTGCGTTTTAGGTATTTTTTAGCGACGGAAACCACTAGACGCAGGTTCGCTTCTACCATCTTGCGTTTGGCGAAATCCCCCGCCCCTAATTCTCGACGTAGTTGTTCTTCACTAATTTCCGCCGCTTCTGACCACTGGCGATCGCTGGGGTCGCTGCCGAGTTTAGCTTTTAGGGATTCTTTGATTTTTTCCAGAAAAATTAATCTTTGTACCTGTTTCGCGTAGAGAATTTCTTCTTCATGGGAAAGAAGGGGAACTCGGCCAATTTCTCTGAGATAGGCGCGAACTGGATCGGTGAGGTTTTTCGAGGTTTTCATGAGTGCGCGTCGATTGAGGGTTGATATTCAGGGATTGATGGCGTTTTTAAGATCGCTTCCCCAGGGGCAGTTAAGGAGATGCTATCAGGGTTTTTTCTAGTTTTGTAAAGAGATCGGTAAGTGATTACTCAAGGATAGAGAGAAATCTAATTGACGATTTAATTGGCTCTATAGTCCGGTTTTTAGCTATATGTAGAGTTTATGGGCATAAATGGCAAGTAGTGACAACCTTGTTTATTTAACTAATATTACAACAAGTATTAAATATTGTAAAGTTTATGAGAAAAAAAATCATCCCTCTCAGGAACGCACCGATGAAGGAGAGGTTTGAGTATCTATACTCATAGATTACCCAGAGGTTTCCGATCAGGCTGCAATCTAGATGACAAAATCAGCAATTTTCTCATCTAGATTGCATAGCGATCAGTGAGGGAAGTATTTTCAGTGAACAGTGAACAGTAAACAGTAATCAGTGAACTGAAAACTCACATCTGATAACAAGGGCCGAATCTAAGACCTAATTGGTTAAGCTAAAAGCTTTGATGTGCTTAGTTTCTAACCTTCTTTTTAGGTAGGAGAATTGTCAGATTCTGTCTTTTGCACGAGTGCCTGTTGCCTCTTGCCTTCAGAAGCTGATAACTGTTTACTGATTCAAGGCTGCCTCCTGTCTATTGCCCTTGCCTAGCGGTTCAGGGGGGATTGTGTAAAAATAAGAGAAGATCGGTTTTTTTTCACTAAACCTATGGCCACTTCTTCCATTGCCGTTAGAGAATTACCTCTCTTTCCCCTACCCGAAGTTGTTTTATTTCCGGGTCGTCCTCTGCCCCTGCACATCTTCGAGTTTCGCTATCGGATTATGATGAATACGATATTGGAAGAAGATCGTCGTTTTGGGGTCTTAATGGTAGATCCGGCCACGGGAGAAATCGCTAAAGTGGGCAGTTGTGCGGAAGTTGTCCGTTGTCAACGTCTCCCGGATGATCGGTTAAAAATTCTCACCATCGGTCAACAGCGCTTCCGTGTCCTAGAATACGTCCGGGAAAAACCCTATCGCGTCGGTTTAGTGGAGTGGATTGAAGATGTCCCCACCCCCCAAGATTTGCGACCTCTGGCCAAAGAAGTGGATCGACTGCTGCGGGATGTGGTTCATCTATCAGCCAAATTAACCGCTCAAAAAATTGAACTCCCCGACGATTTGCCCAGTCTTCCCCTGGAATTATCCTACTGGGTGGCGGGTAATCTCTACGGTGTGGCCGGGGAACAACAAGCTTTATTAGAAATGCTCGATACAGTCAGTCGTCTGCAACGAGAATCGGAAATTCTCACCTCGACTCGCAATCATCTGGCCGCTCGCACGGCTCTTAAAGATGCTTTAAATCAATAGACCTCTGGCAAAAATCAAAAATCTGACCTTAGGTGAGGAGTCTCCGAGCCAGTAGTCAGTAGTCAGGAGAATTAAGAATGAGCATTAATCAATTAAATGCTCTATTTAGGGATTTTACGCAATTTTATGCCTATTTTTCTCATTTTTGAACTATCAAAAATTAATTAGGCAAGAACTCTAATGATATTGAGGTTTTCAAGCTTGAGGAGATGGCAGTGGAGGTGTTATTTCAGTAATCAGTAAACAGTGATCAGTAAACAGTGAGCGGTAAACAGTGAGCGGTAAACTGCTATTTAATACTGCTCACTTAACACATACTGCTCACTTAAAACTCCAATCTGATAACTGATAACTGATAACTGATAACTGATAACTGATAACTGATGACTGATGACTGATAACTGATAACTGATAACTGAATTATGCCTAATCTCAAAGCGATTCGCGACCAAATTCAATCGGTCAAAAATACCAAAAAAATTACCGAGGCCATGCGTCTGGTGGCGGCCGCAAAAGTGCGCCGCGCCCAAGAACAAGTTCTCTGTACCCGTCCTTTTGCCGATGCCCTCGCTCAGGTACTCTATAATCTCCAAGGTCGTTTGGCCTTTAGTGATGTTAATTTACCCCTGCTGGCCCAACGGGAAGTAAAAACCGTGGCTCTGTTGGTAGTCACAGGCGATCGAGGTCTTTGTGGCGGTTATAATACTAACGTCATCCGTCGTGCCGAACAACGGATGAATGAATTAAAAGAGCAAGGGATTAAGTATCAATTAGTTGTTGCCGGCCGGAAAGCGGCACAGTATTTCGAGCGCCGGAATGCTCCCATTGCCGCTAAATTTATCAACCTCGAACAGATTCCCACTGCCGATGAAGCTGGCACTATTGGGGATGAATTGCTTTCCTTGTTTTTATCGGAAACAGTCGATCGCGTCGAGTTAATTTATACTCGTTTTATCTCCCTGATCAGTGCCACTCCGGTGATTCAAACCCTGTTACCTTTAACTACTCAAGGTTTAGCGGTACAAGATGACGAGATTTTCCGTTTGGTGACTAAAGAAGGAAAATTTAAGGTACAACGGGAAAAAATGGCCAGCCAACCAGCGCAGGTTTTTCCCCAAGACATGATTTTTGAGCAGAATCCCGTCCAAATCCTCGATTCTCTCCTGCCTTTGTACTTAAATAACCAATTACTGCGCGCCCTCCAGGAATCGGCAGCTAGTGAATTAGCAGCCCGGATGACAGCGATGAGCAACGCCAGCGAGAACGCCAGCGAGTTAATCGGGACTTTAAGCCGTACCTACAACAAAGCGCGTCAAGCCGCTATTACGCAAGAATTGTTAGAAGTAGTAGCGGGGGCCAACGCTCTCTAGGTTTAAGCCAGTTTTTCTTCTGATTATCAGTAGGAGTGATTGTTTTCACTCCTTTTTTTTATATTAGCTGGCGTAATACTAAATCCGGTTATTAAAAACTGATTATCTATTCCTCCTAAGTATCTAAGCACAATTAATTACACATCTAAGCCACTACTCCGTCAGACTTCTGATGTGAGGAAACAGTGAACTGAAAACTCAAATCCGATCCCTAATAGCTGTATCCCGTCTCCCGTCTCCCGTCTCCCGTCTCCCGT
>NZ_JAPZSO010000241.1:0-8556 GCF_027531715.1 Microcystis sp. LE19-8.1F
AGTAGGGTTGATTGATAGTAGGGTTGATTGATAGTAGGGTTGATTGATAGTAGGGTTGATTGATAGTAGGGTTGATTGATAGTAGGGTTGATTGATAGTAGGGTTGATTGATAGTAGGGTTGATTCATGAATCAACCCTACTTAATAAGGGGGGATTGAGGGGGGATCGAATTATCGGTTTATACAGACAAAGAGCAAAATAAAGAGAGGCTATAGGCTAATAAAAAATATGCCCCTTTTTGACAGAAAATATCTGGGAAGATTGCAACCAACGGGACTCAAAAGAACTGAGATGAGTGGTGGTAATTAAAGTTTGAAAACGGTCTTCGATCGCATCTAATAATTGATTTTGTCGTTCGATATCTAATTCCGCTAAAACATCATCGAGGAGTAGTAGGGGAGGTTCCCCGATAATCTGCTCTAATAACTGTAATTCCGCTAATTTCAAGGCTAAAACTAAGGTTCTTTGTTGTCCTTGGGAACCGTAGGATTTAGCGGGGTTTTGGTTAATTAAAAAATCCACTTCATCCCGGTGCGGACCGACTACCGATGTCCCTAGTTGTTTCTCTGCCAAACGACGGGTTTCAATCTTATCTAAAAAAGCCCTTTGTACCCCATTGACATCATCTTCTACCCAAGGCACATTGGGAATATATTGTAATTCTAAAAGTTCGGTTTTTCCGCTAATACTTTCGTGCCATTTTTGGGCTAAAGGAATTAATCTTTGCAGGACTCTCGCCCTTCTTCTCGTTACTCTTGAACCGGTTTCTGCTAGTTGTAAATCCCAGAGTTTTAGTTGGGATAAATCTCCATAAACTTTCCCCTCTAATTCCTGTTTACGAATCTCTTTTAAGAGGGCATTCCTTTGTCGTAAAACCTGATTATATTGCTGTAAAATATGAACGTATAGGGGTTCTAATTGAATTAACAAAGTATCTAACCAATCTCGGCGAGCTTCCGGACCACCGCGCACTAAATCCAGATCGAGACTAGAAAATTGTACCGCATTAATCACGCCCAAAAAATCGAGATGACGGCGCAGGGGTTGACGGTCACGGATCACGGTGCGACGACCGGAAGAACGGAGAATTAAACTTAATTCTGATGCGCCATAAAGACGATTAACCCTAGCAAAAATTCTCGCCTCTGAGTCCGATTCTAGCACCAGATCCCGATCCTTGCTGACTCGATGGCTCTTGAGAGTCGCCAAAAGTTCGATCGCTTCTAGTAAATTGGATTTTCCCTGAGCATTATTGCCCAATAATATTGTTTTTTTGGACTCGAATTTTAGCAACTGTTCGGCATAATTTCTAAAACTGTGAAGGTGCAGGTGTTCTAGATACATTGCAAGTTGGGGGTTGGGGAATTATGAAGTGGGGTGTGGGGTGTGGGCTTCGGCCGTGAGCTCAGCGTTCGACAAAAGCTCACGCCGAGGTCCGAACGGGTGTGGGGTGTGGGGGAGTGGGGGAGTGGGGAGAAAACAGCTGATCACTGATAACTGATCACTGATCACTGATAATGGCAGCGGTTGAGGGTTAAGTGAATTTGGTATAATTCCCCTTGACAATCAATATTTTATAGTAGCTTTTGCTTTGAAAATTCCTTTTTTGCCTTTAAAACAGATTGAAAGTCTGTATAAGCTCGCTTTGATTGCTATACTCGCTTTTGATGCTTCTGTTTCCCTCGCAGGACAATTTCCCGATGGCAGAATATTTTTTGAGAGTTCTCCCACTCTGGTTAATTTCTTCGCTACTTTCCAATCCGTGCGTACTTGGGGGGCAAAATACTATCTTACCATCGCTCTACCGCCGTCCCTCGGGGCGCCCTTGGGCAAAGTAACCCTACAACAGCAGCCTAATATTCAAACTATTGCTTTTCTTCTCGATCAAACCTTTGCTTTTCTTGGCGATCGCAATCAGCGAGGCGAAAAATTAACCCTAAAATCCACTACCTTTGACCCCAAGACTAAGACGATCACGGTCATTTTTGATCCTCCTGTCCCCCCCGGTAATACCGTTTCCATCGGTCTGAAACCAGTACGAAATCCCGATTATGGTGGTGTCTATCAGTTTGGAATTACTGCTTATCCCCCCGGAGAGAATTCCCCCGGATTAGATCTAGGAGTCGGACGTTTAGCAATTTATGAGGCTGGCGATCGCTGGTAGGCTGTTCCGCGTCTAAAAACATCAAGGAGAACTTCCCACCTCACCCTTGAGATAACTGCCCTAACTTTCCTGTCTGAGTTTTAGAAAAATTTAACTTTATTCAATCCATGAACATCTGTTCAGATGTTATACTAAAGTCAGTAAAGAAGTTCAGAGGTAGTAGCCATGATCGCTGTCACCACCATGAAGTGTGCTTGTGAATCCTGTTTGTGTGTAGTATCGATCGCCGATGCCATCGAAAAAAACGATAAATACTACTGTTGCCAAGCTTGTGCCGATGGTCACGTTAACGAGAAAGGCTGTGGACACAAGGGCTGTGGTTGCGGTTAAATTTAGTTAGGGTTTGCTGAATAAATCTAAAAACCTTTCAGCAAACCCTAGTATTGGAAAGAAGGGGAAAAGTATCGGAATTGATAACCGATCGGGAAAAAACATGGCCATAGAGAAAATAGCACCGGTTTGTGGGGAATCCCATCACCAAGGGGGGAAATTCCAGCACTTGCAGGGATTAGAACTAGAAAAAGCCCAAAAAATGGCCGAATTTTTCAGCCTTTTGGGGGATGCCAACCGCCTAAGAATTCTATCGCTTTTAGCCAAACAGGAATTATGTGTTTGTGACTTAGCCGACGACTTAGGGATGAGTGAATCGGCCGTATCGCACCAGTTAAGAACCCTAAGAGCCTTAAGATTAGTTAAATACCAAAAACAGGGACGGAGAGTCTTTTATCGCCTTGCCGATCATCATGTTCTTGACCTTTATTATGCGGTCTCGGAACATTTAGAAGAGCCAGCGGACGAGGATTAAAACAGTCCCAAAGCGGGTAAAACAAACTGTAAAAGCAGAGAACCAATCCCCTGCACCATTTGGTCTAATTGAGCGTTGCCACCACCTTGTTCTCGCGGTTTTAGGGCGATTTCCATGCCTTTAATAAAATTCTCTGCTGCTTCGTAACCGGGGGTGTTACCTTGCTGTTGAAAGAGAGTCGAAGCCATTTGAGCGTCCTGGGCTGCTAGCGCATTTTGTCCCAGACGATAGTGAGCCATAGCCCGGGCCAGATAAGCTGGAGCATATTCCGAGTTAATTGTCAAGGCCTTATTAAAATTTTCTATAGCGGCGCTGGTGCGTCCCTGTTTTCCTTCCACCATTCCTAGACCGTAGAATAGTTCAGGAGTACCGGCACTACTGGGAATTCCCACCGCACCCTGCACGTATGCAGTATCTAGTTTGGTGTTGTCGAGGTTAGCATTATTGAGATAAGCACCTCTTAAATCCGCACCCGTCAAGATTGCGCCAGTTAGGTTCGCTCCAGTCAGATTAGCACCAAAAAGAGAGGCTCCAGTTAAATTTGCCCCACTC
The DNA here is from genome assembly GCF_027531715.1 of Microcystis sp. LE19-8.1F. Taxonomy (NCBI): domain Bacteria; kingdom Bacillati; phylum Cyanobacteriota; class Cyanophyceae; order Chroococcales; family Microcystaceae; genus Microcystis; species Microcystis sp. LE19-8.1F. The sequence goes on from NZ_JAPZSO010000241.1 coordinate 3,523, forward strand.
AGATCCGCCCCACTTAAATTAGCTTGACTAAGATTGGCCCCGACGAGATTGGCCCCATTTAATTTTGCCCCGACTAGATTCGATTGCACTAACCCCGAACCGCTCAGATCGCATTGGGGACATTTTCGGGTGGATAATAATTGCTGTAGGTGGTTTAAATCTTCCGTCTGACCAACTAGGGACAAGTTAAGGGGAAGACTGAGGGCGAGGGTTAGGGCGATCAATTTGTACATAGTTTAAAAATAACTCTATTTATTATTACTGATAATACCCATTCGATCGGGGCTAATCGCTGAACTAGATTTTGCTTGAGAAATCAGCCCTTGTCAACTAAAATAGAAGATTAGAGGCTCTTAACGTCAGAAGAAGCGACAAAATCGAGATTTGTTACCTTTTCAACAGCAAGTTTTTTAAAGGAATTTCCCTATTTCATAATGACTACTCTACACGGTAATTGGCTGATTGGTTCGCAAGATAGTGTTTTTTTTCTTTGGGGTGAACAGTGGCAAGGGAAGGAATTAAGTGAAACAAAGGAAAATCATCCTTTTTGTCTAGAATCGGGGCAATTAGCCCAATTTATCGAAAAATTTTTCCCTCAGCTTGACCGGTATTCTCCAGAATCAATCAAGCTCAGTCTGCCTAGTTATTCTCCCCCCAGGAAAAAATATTTTTTACCGCTCCTGTCGGGGCAAATTCTCGAACCCACAGCTAAATCCTTGTCTTGGCAACCATGGCAGGTATCGGGATTAACTTTTTCTGCGGGGATGATAGTGCGGTTATGGGAGAAATTACCCCTAGCTAAGGCCGAATTTATCGGCAATGATCTACGATTTTGGCTGTATTTGCACCGTTGGAGTTTAGATTTATTAGCAAGGGGGAAATTTTTAGCGGGAATAAATCAGGGTGAAAGTTGCTGGTATCCCCTGCTGGATAGTACCATCGATCGCACTCGTTTAGCTAAGTTTATCCAAACCATCCCCCCGGTTTGTCTTGCCTATCAAGAAAATAGCGAACCACAAACAATTATTCTCGATTGCTTGAAAAATATTGTCGATGCTCGTTTGCGACAAAAGATAGATAGTAGTGTTAACATTTCCCCCTCATTGATGGTGAAACCCTGGCTACAATCTTTAAGCGGTGATAGTCATGACATTGCTTTAGAAGCCAAGAATTTACAGCGTCTAGAAAATGCTTATAATAATTGGGTGTTTCCTATCCAAGAAAGTTTAGTTAATGGCAATAATCGCCAATTAATCGAGAATCAATACCGTGTCTGTTTATCTTTACAACCTCCCAGTTTAGGAACAGTATGGAAACTCACCTATTATTTACAAGCGTTAGATGATCCCGAATTTCTCATTAGTGCCAAGTTGATTTGGTTAGAGGGCAAAGAAAGTTATCATAGTTATCAAAGAGTTGTCAATAATCCTCAGGAAATTCTCTTAAAAGGATTGGGATTAGCGGCGCGATTGTACGAACCGATTAGAATTAGTTTAGAGCAGAGACACCCAGAGGAATGTTCTCTTGATTCGATCGAAGTTTATCAGTTTATTCGCTCGATCGCTTGGCAATTGCAAGAGCAGGGATTAGGGGTAATTTTGCCAACGGGTTTAACTGCTGGTAGTCATGAACAAAGATTAGGAATTAAGATTGCTGCCAGTGTAACTCCCAAAAAAGGAGAAAGATTAAGTTTAACCAGTTTGTTAAACTTTCAGCTTAAATTAGTGGTAGGGGAACAGGAAATATCGAAAAAAGATTTTGATAAGTTATTAGAGAAAAAATCGCCAGTGGTGGAAGTGGGGGGCAAATGGTTAATCCTACAACCCAGCGATGTCAAAGCAGCTCAGGCAATTTTAAATAATACCATCGCTCCCCTTAATCTCTCGGTGGAAGATGCCCTGCGCTTGAGTTCAGGAGATAATAATCTAATTGCTAAACTGCCAGTAGTCAATTTCCAAGCGGAGGGAGCATTAAAGGAATTAATTGATAATTTAAATAACAATCAAGCTATTCAGTTAATCAACCCACCGCGGGAATTTCAGGGGGAATTACGTCCCTATCAAATCAAGGGAGTTAGTTGGTTAGCTTTCCTAGAAAAGTGGGGTTTAGGTGCTTGTTTAGCCGATGATATGGGTTTAGGAAAAACCCCGCAATTAATCGCTTTTTTACTAGCATTAAAAGAACAGGATATGTTAGTTAATCCTGTGTTAGTGGTGGCTCCCACTTCTGTGGTCAATAACTGGGAACATGAATTAAGAAAATTCGCTCCCACCCTGGCCGTTTTTGTGCATCATGGCGAAAAAAGATTAAAAGGTCAAGCTTTTGCTCAAGAGGTAAAAAATAAATCGGTTGTTATTACCAGTTATCCTTTAATCTATCGCGATCTGTCCAGTTTAGAAGCAGTACAATGGCAAGGTTTAGTTTTAGATGAAGCTCAAAATATTAAAAACTCTACGGCTAAACAATCCCAAGCAGTGCGAAAAATACCCGCAGGATTTCGGATTGCCTTAACGGGAACTCCCGTAGAAAATCGCCTGACAGAATTATGGTCAATTTTGGATTTTCTTAATCCCAATTTTTTAGGAACTCAAGCCTTTTTTCAGCGTCGTTTTGCCCTTCCCATTGAAAAATACGGCGATCAAGAATCCCTGCATAATTTGCGTTCCCTTGTCCGTCCCTTTATTTTACGGAGATTAAAAACCGATAAAAATATTATTGAAGATTTACCAGAAAAACAGGAAATGAATATTTTTTGTGGTTTATCGAAAGAACAGGGACAACTTTATCAACAATTAGTCGAGACAACCCTCCAGAAAATTGAAGAAACTCAAGGAATTCAGAAACATGGATTAATTTTAACCTTGCTAATGCAACTAAAACAAATTTGTAATCATCCCGCCCATTTTTTGAAAGAAAATAGTTTAGAAACCAGTCAAAGATCGGGAAAATTATTACGTTTAGAAGCCATGGTAGAGGAAGTGATAGCAGAAGGCGATCGAGCTTTAATTTTTACACAATTTGCCGAGTGGGGAAAACTCCTACAAACCCATCTCCAGAAAAAATTAGCCGAGGAAATATTATTTCTCTCCGGTTCTACTAAAGCAAAAGATCGGGTAGAAATGATCGAGCGCTTTCAAAATGATCCCCAAGGACCAAAGATTTTTATTCTCTCCCTCAAAGCGGGGGGAACAGGATTAAATTTAACCCGCGCTAATCACGTTTTTCATATCGATCGTTGGTGGAATCCTGCCGTAGAAAATCAGGCCACTGATCGCGCTTTCCGCATCGGACAAAAACGCAATGTTCAGGTACATAAATTCATCTGTACGGGAACTCTAGAGGAACGCATTAATGAGATGATCGAAAGCAAGAAACAATTAGCGGAACAAACCGTAGATGCTGGGGAAAATTGGTTAACAGAATTAGATACCGATCGCCTGCGAGATTTATTATTATTAGATCGATCGGCAATTATTGATGAAGAAGAAACCGATTAGAAGCGAACCACCTGATAAACCGTAGAACCATTCTCAAACAGGGGCCGATAGTAAATACCGCTGCAATTGTAATAAAGTGTATTGTCAGCCGTGATTGTGGTACAGCCGTCGGGAAGATAGGTGACAATCGCACCGATTGGAGGGGCCACCACCGTGTAGGAACTACCGCTAGGCTGAAGATAGATGCCGTCCGAGTAAATGTAGGAAGTGGAACCCACATAGACGGTATTGTAGTAGGGGGGGAGAGTAGCGAGCGCTGAACCGATGACTAAGCCAGTGGTTAACCCCACCCAACCCCAACCCGGGGGGACATAATAACCGCCACCGTACCAACCGCCACCACGCCAGTAACCGTTGCGATTATCGTCAATAAAGTTCTGACGGTTCTGTTGGCGATCACCAACCTGCTGCTGCCGTTCACCCTGTCTTTCGCTGCGTTCCCCTTGACGGATATCGGTTCTTTCGCTGCGTTCCCCCTGCCGGTTTTGTTGACTGGTTTGCCGTTCACCCTGTCTTTCCGTGCGTTCCCCTTGACGGGTTTGTTGACTGGTTTGCCGTTCCCCCTGTCTTCCAGAAAAATCTCTAGAGGGTTGGGAACGATTACTAAAATTCCCTCGGTTTTGCAGATCACTACTGCGGCTAACCCGTGGGGAAGCTCCACCACCGCCACGACTACCACCGCCACCGCCACGACTACCGCCACCACCGCCACCGCGAGCGTCCACATAATCCGTTACCAGTAAACTTGTACCCAAGAGGAGGGCGGCAAGAACACATAAGTTTTGACATAAAGCTCTTTTCATAGCCCGGACTCCTTGATTTTTTTATTCGCCTTGGCTGCTTATCTTCCCAGATTATTTTCTTTGACATACTCCCACCGTCAAGCTACGCTGTGACGGGGGATTCTTGACCTATCACTATCGGAAATTCCTTGTTCAACGAGACAGCTTAGATTCTCAATGTCTCCATTAAGAATCCAGAGACCGGACTCTCCCAAGGCGTTTGGGTCGGTTTCTGTTTGCCCAACAGTACCGTTGACACTTCGACTTCGCTCAGTGTCAATGCCGAGCGAAGTCGAGGCATTGAGATGATTTCCCAAATATTTCAACCCTTTTTTAAGAATGTTGATGGCTGCATTATGATCCCTATCCAAGACTGTTTTACAATTGGGGCATTGATGAGTTCTAGTGCTTAAGGTTTTTTGAACTCTCGTACCACAAACTGAACAATCTTGGCTAGTAAAATGGGGAGGAACAGCAACACAAACAATCTGATAAATCTTGGCAAAATAATTCAACCATTCGGTGAATTGATACCAAGAAGCATCAGAAATCGACTTGGCAAGCTTACGGTTTTTGACTAAGTTTCTTACCTTTAAAGCTTCATAGACTACCAAATCATTAGACTGGACTAACGCCAAAGCGTCTTTAATTGCTTTGTCTTTACGTTGTCTTGATACTTTCAGGTGAAGCTTGGCTACTTTTATCCGTTGCTTGTGATAGTTGTTAGACTGTTTCTTTCCTTGACGAAACTTTTT
>NZ_JAPZSO010000254.1:0-4725 GCF_027531715.1 Microcystis sp. LE19-8.1F
AAGTAGCTGGTTATAATTAAATTAAAAATGGATTTTAGGTTCGATCCCCCCTGCCCTCCTTGATAAGGTAGGGTTGATTCATGAATCAACCCTACCCTTGATAAGGGGGGTGTCTGATAATTTTTAACGCCTACCTACTTAAAACCCCAACACCCAACCCCTGACCAACTGATAAATTTTACTTATATAGAAAAATTTTGCTTCTGTTTGGGTACGTTAGTAGAAACACTTAACCATAAATACTTATGTCTTGGCATTCCCAAGTTGAACCGGCAATTATCCAAGGGGATTTCTGGCAAGTTAGCCAATTTTATCAAGAATTAATAGAAAAGGAACCCTTAGAAATTGGTCATTATTGGTATTTAGGATTAGCCTATCTTTTGGAAGCTAGGGAAGAAGAAGCACAAACCACTTGGTTATTCGTCCTCAGTCAAGGGGATGAAGGGGAAATGACTGCGTGGACAGCAGATTTAGTCAATATTTTGGATGGGGAAGCGCGAAGACAATTAGAGTTAGGCAATTTAGAAACCAGTTGGTTAATTCGAGGACATATTCGCGAGATTAGTCCCGATAATGTTGATAATTTACTGCGGTTTATTTTATTAGCAATTAATTTGAATTATTTTGAAAAAGAGCAGTTAAAAACTTGGTTATTTGTCGATGTGTTAAAAACAAATGATTGCCAGAGTATCGAGTTAAGTTTATTAGCAGAAGTTTTAGAAAAATTTCTCGATTATCAGATACCAGAAACTGTCCCTTACTTAGAGGCAATATTTCAATCTAACTGTCAGCGACAAACTTTCATCAAAGTAGTAGAAGCTAAAGTAACTTCTCTAACCATGAATAATAAACCATTGGCTATTGATATTATTAATGCTTGTTTAGCAGTGGAACCAGAGCAAATTTATCTGTTAGCTGAACTTTATCAATGTTATTTTGATAATCGAGATTTTGCCGATGCTATCCAAGTAGCTAATCAATTAAAAACAAGTTGTCAAGGGTTGCCTTCTCAAGCTGTAGCTGATTTTATTGCTCTTTATGTCAAATTATTTAGTGGTAATTGGGTCGATATTAAGGCAGATATTGAAGAATATGCAGAATCCTTGCAAAAAAGTATCACTAATCGAGAATGTCCAAGATTATTGGATGGACCATGCCTATCAATTGTATCCCCTCTAGTTTACCTAGAAGATAACCCAAGAAAAAACCGTTACATTAATAATTGTGTTGGTCAACTTTTTCAGGAATATGTTCGCAATAATTATAACCGTCATTCTCTGCAAAAATCGACTATTAAAGATGCCAATAAAGTTCTTAAAATTGGCTATATTGCCAATACTTTAGGTAATCATTCTATAGGATTAATCTCTAGATGGTTAATGAAGTATCATGACTATAACCAGTTTCATGTCTCTTTATACCTAGTATCTCAAAAAGAAGATTTTATTACTGAAAATGATTTTAAAAATCGGGTAAATGCTTGCTATAATTTACCGATTAAGCCTCTACTGATTGCTGAAAAAATTAGTCAGGATAATATTGATATTTTGGTAGATTTAGACGGCATCACTAATGAAGCAACTTGTCAAGTCATGGCACTAAAACCCGCACCAATACAAGTGACTTGGTTAGGTTTTGATGCGTCAGGAATTCCTGCAATTGATTACTATCTTGCTGATAATTACGTTTTACCAGCAGATGCACAGGAATATTACCGAGAAAAAATTTGGCGCTTACCTAATTCCTATATTTGTGTGGATGGTGTCGAGGTTGCTTCCCCTTCTCTCCGAAGGGATGATTTAGGGATTCCAGAGGATGCAATTAATTACTTAACCGCACAAACGGGGGTTAAACGTAACCCTGAAACTATTCGACTTCAGCTACAAATTTTAAAGGCAGTTCCTAATAGTTATTTGAGTATTCAAGGGTTAAGTGATGCTAAATCAGTGGAAAAATTATTTTTCAAAGTTGCCGAGGAAGAAGGAATTAATTATGAGAGATTAAAAATCTTACCCCTCTATCCCACAGGAATTTATCGAGCAAATTTAAGGATAGCTGATGTGGTTTTAGATACCTATCCTTTTACGGGAGGAATGACGACTTTAGATGTGCTGTGGATGGGGATTCCTTTGGTGACAAAAGTTGGTCAACAATGGTCATCGAGAAATAGTTATACTTTAATGGTTAATGCGGGAATTAGTGAAGGTATTGCTTGGAGTGATGAGGAGTATATCGATTGGGGAATTAAGTTAGGTAAGGATGAAAACCTGAGACGCAAAGTTATCGCTAAATTAGATGAATCTAGACAAACTTCCCCGCTTTGGAATGCACGTCAGTTTACTAAAGATGTGGAAAATGCCTATCGTCAAATGTGGCAAATCTATTGTGAAAGTTAATTAGGGAGAATTAAATCATGTCTTGGCAAAATGAAGTTAAAACCGCTTTAGAAAACAATCAATACGATATTGTTAGTCAGTTTTACGAAGAACTGATAGAAAGAGAACCCCTAGAAATTAGTCATTATTGGTATTTAGGATTAGCCTATCTTTTGCAAGGAAGAGAAGAAGAAGCACAAACTACTTGGTTATTTGTTTTCACTCAAGGGGATGAACAAGAAACCGAGTCATGGCTGCTAGAATTAAGCAATATTTTAGCAGCCGAAGCTAACCGACAATTAGAGTTAGAAAATCTAGAAATAAGTTGGTTAATTCGTAAACATCTACAGGAAATTAATCCCAGTTATCTCGATAATTTACTGCATTTAACTCTCGTTGAAATTAAATTAAATAGATTTCATCCTCAACAACTGCAAGAATGGCAAATACTAGAATTAATTACCCAGGGTTCAGTTAACTCTCAATTATTGGAACGGGTAGTGATTGCCGTCATGCCTTACGCTCATAAATATACCGTAGAATTAGTTCGGTTAAGTTTACCCTATCTTGACAATTCTCTAGAATTACTTAATCACGTCATCACTGTCACCCGACACTTTGCTTTTGAGAAATATCAACCTATTTATTCCGTTGACTTAGCGGAAGCTTTTCTTCCCCTTTATCCAGAAAGTTGGTACTTAGCCGTTAATTTATTCTGGTTTTATATCTCTTTAACTGACTATGAAAAAGCAATAAATTTAGTCAATAATTTGAAAGAGACAAGTCAAACGATTGATTTAAAAATGTTTAGTCAATCTCTTCTCTTTAATGGTTCTTTGCGAGCCTCAAAATGGAATGACATTCCTAGTATTTGTCAAGAGTATAAACACTTAATCAAAAAAATTCTAGAAGAAAAGCCTCAAGATATACATCCCTTAGTTCGGGAAGCTTTACTAACAGTTATGAATCCGATTTCTTACTATGAAGATAACCCGAAAGAGAATCGAACGCTTTTAAATCAGATTGGCAGTTTTTTCCAAAAAACCTACAAAGAAATGTTGGGTTTTCAAGAGGAAAGTTTTGACAAACCCAGAGAAGATAATGCAAATAAAAAACTTAAAATTGGTTACATTGCCCAAAGCTTAAAACGTCATCCCGTCGGTTTATTGAGTCGTTGGACTATTAATTATCACAATCGTGAGCAGTTTGATATTCACCTTTATATGGTGAGTCAACCTGTGGATGAAATAACTAAAAAATGGTTTTCTAATCCCGCAGATAAAATCTATCATGCTACTGCTGATTCCCTAGCAACCTACCGCAAAATTAAAGAAGATAACATCGATATTCTTGTGGACTTAGATAGTGGTACCGGGGCAATCGTTGCCCAAGTTATTGCCTTAAAACCTGCTCCTATTCAAGTTAACTGGTTAGGTTTTGATGGTTCCGGTTTACCCGCAGTAGATTATCTTTTAGCGGATGCTTATGTATTGCCAGAAAATGCCCAAGAATATTATCAGGAAAAAATCTGGCGTTTACCTAATGCTTTTGTCGCTGTGGATGGTTTTGAAATAGCCGTTCCTACCCTGCGAAGAGAAGATTTAGGTATTAATAATGATGCAGTTATTTACCTAAGTTCTCAAACGGCAATTAAGCGTAATCCGGCGATGATTCGCTTACAAATGCAAATCCTCAAATCCGTACCTAATAGTTATTTCCTAATTCAAGGAGTTGCTGATGATAATTCCCTCCTGGATTTATTCTGTCAAATTGCCGCAGAAGTTGGAGTAGAAACTAATCGAATTAAGATGCTTCCTCTCTATCAGACGGAAACCTACAGGGCAAATTTAGCCATCGCTGATGTGGTTTTGGACACCTATCCCTTTAATGGTGGTACAACCACCCTAGAAACCCTCTGGATGGGAATTCCTCTCGTGGTTAAAGTGGGGCAACAATGGTCATCGCGCAACGGTTATACTTTAATGATGAATGCGGGAATAACTGAGGGTATAGCTTGGAGTGATGAGGAATATGTGCAGTGGGGAATTAAGTTAGGATTGGATAAAAATTTAAGGGAAGAAGTCCGTTGGAAACTCCGAAAGTCTCGTCATACATCTCCCCTCTGGAATGCCAAACAATTTACCAGAGATTTAGAAACTGCTTATCAACAAATGTGGAATATTTATTGTCAATCTTAGAGGATAAAAACCAGAAGTGTTGAACGTTGAGAAAAGTCAGAAAAAAAATGCTATTATAGATAGAATCTAGACAACTTATTCCCCTCACAATAGGGAGTTTGCCCTGATGACGAATTTTTCAAAACTCATAAAAGAGCTTCTCAAACCACTGC
>NZ_JAPZSO010000225.1:0-37827 GCF_027531715.1 Microcystis sp. LE19-8.1F
TGAAATGGGGCGAAAGTCTGTGGACTCTGTGTAAGACAGTACATGGTTTTTTAACTGTGGTATGCGACGGTGGTGGAAGCAGAAACTTAAATCGTGAGGTTTAGGAATCGCCGCACTTTTAGGGCGGCGAGGATGTCAAGACGACACCTTTGCCCTCAACACTAATGACCAGGATTTCGCCTGTTTCTTCATCGGGCTGTGACTTTGCTTGTTGTGCTTGATAGAACTCGTCAAAGTCACAAGCACTTGAGAGTGCTATTTCTTCTACTTGACGCTTCGCTATTTGGGCTGCCGTTGTCTTCTTGATGATTTCTACTGTTTGATTGAATCCGTTCAAGGCGGAGGCTGATGCTACTCTTTCTGATAGTGTATGTGAGTATTGTTCTGGTGGTAGGTTTAATTCCCCATCCAAGGGGTGAAGACTGCTCATTTTCCTACCTCCGTAACCAATTCGTCTGACTACTACTGTGCCAAAGATTGTGGTTAATTGCCTTGTTTGTTTCCGCTTATGGGTTCTTTTGATGCCGTCACTTCCGCAATAGTCCCCTTCGATTTCTTCGTTGCCGCGCCTGTCTAGGTAGCCGGCGTTGCAGTCGTCTTAGGAGTTCGTTGCCGTTGACTTGGAGCTTGTTTTCTAATTCGCTATGCTCCAGACCACAAACCTGGTCTGAATTCAGCCATTCTACCATGTCTTCAAATAACTCTCGTGCTTCTGTGAAACATCCGCCTTCTTCTCTGCTTACCTCTGACATTTCTGTTCTTGCTCTCCTAAACTCTCGTGCTTCGTTGATTTTTGCTCAGGATACCATCTTTTTAAAAGAGCCACACCCAATTAAAATCTTTCTGATTTCAAGCTACTGGCAATAGTCACCGATCAGTGATCACTGATCACTGATCACTGATCAACTTATCCCAACGCCTCGAAGATTTTAAACATGGGCAGGTACATAGACAGAAGAATAGTTCCCACCATCCCGGCAATACCAACCATCATCAAGGGTTCAATGATACTGGTTAAAGCTTTAACGGCCTGTTCCACCTCATCTTCGTAGAAATCCGCCACTTTCATCATCATGGCATCTAATTCTCCCGTTTCCTCGCCAATACTAATCATTTGAATTGCTAAAGCTGGAAAAACATTGGCTTTTTGTAGGGCCAAACTCATCATTCCCCCCTGCTGAATTTCCGCCTTGGCACCAGCGATCGCATTGGCAATTACCTGATTACCCACCGTATTACAAACGATGTCGAGGGAACTTAAAATTGGGACACCAGAACGCGTCAGAGTCCCAAAAACCCGGCAAAATCTAGCCACAGCCGACTTTTCATTCAAATCACCAAAAAGAGGCATTTTAAGGAAAAAATGGTCAATTTGCAGACGACCCATCGGGGTTTTGTAATAGCGACGCAGTAAAAAAACCGTGGCAGCAATGGTAACAATCGGGATTAAAATCAACCAACTACGCATCACACCACTTAAAAAGAGCATAAATTGCGTTAAAGCTGGTAGTTCCACCTTTAAATCGGTGAAAATTTTCGCAAACACGGGAATTAAAAAGATGGTCATCCCGAAAAACACAATTACCGCCAAAATTCCTACCGCTACTGGATAGGTCATCGCTGATTTAATCTGGTTTTTCAAGCGGGCCATGTCTTCCAAAAGTTTCGAGAGACGGTTGAGCACTTCATCGAGTACCCCCCCCGTCTCTCCAGCTTCGATCATACTGACATAAAGTTCATCAAAACATTCGGGATGTTTGGCCATCGCTTCCGATAACGGACTCCCTTGCTGTACCTCAGCACTAATCGCTTGTAGGGCTTTTCTCATCTTGGGATTACCGCATTGATCCCCCAAAACTCCCAAACATCTCACAATCCCCACACCAGCATTAATCATCACCGAAAATTGACGGGAAAAAACCGCTTTATCTTTGATGGAAATGCTGGCAAACATCAACTCTAAACCGGAAAGATCGATCTCTACTCCCGCTTTTTTGACTTTACCGACGGTAGCATATTTCGCCTTCAGCATCGTCCGGGCCTGATCGGGAGACATGGCCTCAATTTTCTCTTGGAAAACTTTTCCAGATCTGTTTTTAACTTGTGCGACAAAAGTAGGCATAGGACAAATCAATTATCAGTTATCAATTATCAGTTATCAATTATCAGTTATCAGTTATCAGATTGGAGTTTTAACTGGGTAGATAGTGTTAAGTGAAAACTTCGGTACTTTCTTTTCACTGATTACTGGTTACTGTTCACTGATAACTGATAGGGGCTGACGAACGCTTAAAGGTTACTATTTGTTATTAGAGCCTGGCTTTAGTTTTAACATTAGCGCTGGCCCCAGCGACAAGACGTTGTAATTCATCGGGTTTACCACTTTTAGAAATTGCTTCTTCAAAGGAGACAACACCGCTAACAACTAAATTAGCTAATCCCTGTTCCATGGTTTGCATTCCTAACTTCATTCCCGTTTGAATTGCTGAGTAGACTTGGGGGGCTTTTCCTTCGCGAATTAGGTTAGCGATCGCTGGAGTTACCACCATGATTTCCTGTACCATTGCCCGGCCAAATTCCCCCGGTTTAGGATTTTTTTTCTTGACTAGGTTTTGACTAAAAACTGCTAGTAGAGAATTGGATAACATGGCGCGAATTTGTGCCTGTTGGTTAGCAGGAAAAACGTCAATAATCCGATCCACTGTTCCCGCTGCCGAGCTAGTGTGTAGGGTTCCGAAGACTAAGTGACCGGTTTCCGCAGCCGTGATTGCCAAACTAATTGTTTCTAAATCCCGCATTTCTCCCACAAGTATAATATCAGGATCTTCCCGTAAAGCTGATTTTAATGCGTTAGCAAAACTCTTGGTATCTTCTCCCTTTTGTCTTTGGTGAAACAAGCTTTTTATATTAGAAAAAACGTATTCAATTGGGTCTTCTACCGTTAAAATATGCTCGGAACGAGTCCGATTAATTAAGTCTAAAATTGCCGCTAAAGTGGTAGTTTTTCCTGAACCTGTTTGGCCGGTTACGAGAATTAATCCCCTCGGTCTTTCCGATAATTCTCGGACTACTTCTGGTAAATTTAATTGTTCAAAGTTAGGAATTTTGGAGGACAAAGCGCGTAAACAAGCTGCATAAGCACCCCTTTCTTTATAAACATTGACCCTAAATCTTGCTAATCCTTTTACCCCGTATGAACAGTCTAATTCCCAATTCTGCTCTAACTCTTTTCTTTGAGTATTATTGAGCATACTAAAAATCAATCTCTGACAATCTTGCGGGGTTAAAGATTCTTCATTAATCGGGGACAGTTTGCCACTAATGCGAAAATAGACCGGCGCCCCAGACTGAATGTGCATATCGGAACCGCCCATCTCGACCAATTGTTGCATTAAATCTTCGATCATTTCCATGGCTTAAACTCCATCTCTAAGGTAAAATCATTGAACAGTAAACAGTAACCAGTAATCAGTAAAAAGACCTTAGGAAATTGCTATTTAAGACTACTCACTTAATACTCCTTACTTAAAACTCAAATCTTATAACTGATAACCGATAACTGATAACTGATACCTGAAAAACTGTCTTAATCACTAAATCGTGGTGTCATACAATAGGGACAATCGAGCCATTCTGGTTGTAGTTCGGCGCGACAACCACGACAGGTTAAACCGCTTTTCCGTTTGGCTTTTAATTCCGCTTCCAGACCAGAATCGGTAAATGTCACCCGTTCCACTTCTTCGAGGGTGGTGTAACCCTCCCGCACCAGATTTAAACTGTAAGCTAGGAGTGTCACCATGCCCTCATCGACGGCCGCCTCCTTAATGCGATCGGTGGTTGCTCCTTGGTTAATTAACTGCTGCAGTCGTTCACTATTTTGCATTACCTCATAGACCCCGACGCGACCTTTATAACCGCTGCCACCACATTTGGTACAAAGATTACCTTGATCTCGCGCCTGTTGAATTTCCTCTATGGTTAGGGTATTAGCCTTATAAAAGGTCACTTCCCGTTCATTGGCAGCGGCAAGACCAAAACGGGCTAATTCCTCTTGGCTGGGGTGATAGGCGACTCGACACTCGGTACAGACGCGCCGCATCAGACGCTGGGCCAAGACTCCCAAGAGAGAACCGGAAATCATAAACGGTTCAACCCCCATTTCATCGAGGCGAGCGATCGCACCTGCGGCATCGTTAGTGTGTAGGGTAGTTAAGACCAAGTGACCAGTTAAGGCCGCCTCGATCGCTGTTTTGGCCGTCTCCTTGTCCCTAGTTTCTCCCACCAGAATCACATCCGGGTCTTGTCGCATGAAGGCCCGGAGAATCGAGGCGAAATCCATGCCTTTTTCGCGAATTACCTGTACCTGGGTGATGCCTGGTAGAGAATATTCGATCGGGTCTTCGGCTGTACTAATATTAACTCCGGGGTGATTTCTTTCGGCTAAAACCGAGTATAAACTGGTGGATTTCCCCGAACCGGTCGGACCTGTAACCAGCAACAGACCAAAGGGACGACTGGCCAATTCCCGGACAATTGCCAGGGTATTTTGATCGGTGATCAGTTTATCTAAACCCAACTGGGTAGCTGAGTTATCGAGAATCCGCAAACAGACTTTTTCGCCGTAGCGACTGGGCAGGGTATTAACCCGAAAATCCACTTTCCGCCCTTGATACATCCGCCGAATTTTACCATCTTGGGGAAGACGACGTTCGGCGATATCGAGATCGGCCATGATTTTAAAACGGGCAGTGACCGACGGGGTAATTTTTTTCGGCAGCGGCTCAAAAGCTTGATAAAGAACTCCATCTCTGCGAAAGCGAATTTTCAGGAATTCTTCTTGGGGTTCGATGTGAATATCAGAAGTGCCTTCCTGCAGGGCCTTAGCTAGAATTTTATTGACCAGGTTGATGACGGGGGCTTGATTAGCGTCCCCCACCCCGAGATCATCGGCCACTTCATCGTTAGGGACATTGCTGAGCACATCGATAGTGCCGACAATGTCGGTGATATCCGAGAGTTTTTCCAGTTCTTTTTCTTTTTCGAGTCGGGCTTTTTCCTGTTCTAGTTGCGATTGGGCCTGGTGGAATTTTTCCAGTAATCTTTCATAGTCCTCGCTGGTAATCACTAAACGCTGTATACCTAACTCCCTGGGGCGGAGAATACGATTGATATCGTCGCTAGCCTCTAGGTTGTCAGGATCGACCATGGCTATCAAAATCGTAGTTGCCTCTCCTTTGATCTGTCCCAGGGGGATGAGACGATAGCGACGACAAAGATCGATGGGAATCAAAGAATCGATCAACCGGGCTATTTCCAGCCCATCCACATCGCTCAACTCGGCGTCGATCGATTCAACTCCGTAGAGAATTTTTAATTCAAACAACTGGTTTTTCTTATGCTGTCGCTGCAAATCCGGGGGCAAAGGGCGCCCGGTTAGTTGTTTTAATATTTCTACTAGCGATCGTCCCGATTTCCGTGTTTCCACTAGGGCCTGTTGCATTTGCTCGGCACCGATATAGCCCGACTGCACCAACTTATTACCAAAGGGGGAAAGGTAATTGGGCAGGGCAACGGCACGAGTTTTCTTGGAAGAAAATGTCATAGACTATTCTTAACCTCTCCACTACCCTTGATTATCCCCAATTTTCTCAGTAAAATTACATCCTAGCCAAAATTTTTCTAGATCACTGACAACCTATTGGGGTCGCTTATATATTAGGGGTCGAGAAGGTCGTCGCCCCCATCCCCTCCCCTTCAGAACCGGGCCTGTGACTTTCCTCTCACAAGACTCCTAGCTTGACTGCTCCCTTATTAAGGATACAGCTTGAAACCGATCGAGTGCCGTTTTATCATCATGACAGTGGCGCTATAGTAATTAAACTTTTCTGATGGGGTAAAATATCGCCCGCACCAGTTACACTTAACCTTTTTGCTTTATTCTGTTATTCTGACCTCCCCGACCGACGACCGACTCCTAACCCGATCAGCAAACTTTTTCAGCAAACCCTACTGGCTGAATAAATCTAAAAACCTTGTGAGATAATATCTTTAGACTTTTTTGCCCTCAAAAAGTGCCAGCCATAAACCCTACTTAATTTCTACTGGTTCTAAATTATCCGCAGGAGTAAAACCAAAGAGACGGGAATAGAAATAAAATTCTGCATCTAATGCTCGTTTGATCGATTCAGCTTGACGAAATCCGTGTTGTTCTCCCGCAAAGGGAACGTAAGCAACGGGTAAACCTTTCGCTTTTAAAGCTTCTACCATCATTTCCGCTTGATTGGGTGGAACCACTCGATCTTCTAAACCTTGGAAAAAGATCACCGGACAGGATAACTGAGCAGTAAAATGAATAGGTGATCGCTGATAGTAAATTTCCTTTTCTTCAGGATAACGTCCCACCAATTTATCTAAATATCTCGACTCGAATTTATGGGTATCGGTGGCTAAAACCTCTAAATCACTAACTCCGTAATAACTAGCTCCTGCTTTAAAAGTATCATGAAAAGTTAAGGCCGCTAAAGTTGTATAACCTCCGGCGCTGCCTCCAGAAATTGCCAATCTTTCCCCATCGACTAATCCCTGATTAACCAAATATTTTGCCCCGTTGATGCAGTCTTCCACATCGACAATTCCCCAATTTCCCAGCAAACGCTGACGATATTGACGACCATAACCCGTACTACCGCCATAATTGACATCTAGATAGCCAAAGCCGCGACTGGTCCAGTATTGCACCCTTAGACTTAAACTAGAGGTGGCCGCGGCCGTCGGCCCACCGTGACTTTTGACTAAAAGGGGCGGTAATTCGCCATTGGGGGCGGTATAATCGGGGTTTTGGGGGGGATAATACCAAGCAGATGCCGTTAGTCCCTGACTGGTGGGAAAAGCAATCATTTCTGGAATCGAGAAATAATCGCTAGAAATAGTTAAATTACTGGAAGATTTGAGAATTTCTCTCGTTCCTGTGGCTAAATACAGTGAGATAACCGCGGTTACTTCCCTGAAAGAACCGCCAATAAAAACTATTTTGCTCTCGCTAACTTGTAGGGAAGAAATGTTAGTATCAGCAGTAATAATTTCTCGGAATTCTCGATTAAGAGTATCGATACTTCCTAAATACCAACGGCCATCTTTTGTATAACTACAAATAATCTGGGATTCCCCAGCAAAGCCGTAGTTAGATAAACCAAAAACCCAATGAGGATAGGCAAATTCAGCCTCGATCGGTTCAAGAACTGGTTCGATTTGTTCATCATGGTTAAAGCAATAAAAATTCCAGAAATCATTGCGATCACTGGTAAAATATAACTGTTCATCGGCAGACCAGCGCGGTTCACATACTGACTCATTTTCACCACCAGCAATGACCCGAATATTACTCAAATAAAGATTATTAATATCGGCCACCCAGAGAAAAGAACTATCCCAGGGCATATTAGGATGATTCCAACTAATCCAAGCTAATCGAGAACCGTCGGCACTTAAGCGAGGAGAGGTATAAAAATCATCGCCTGATACTAAAGTTTCTATTTCTCCTGTATCCACATCGATGCTGACAATACTATTAACTGGTTCCCGATCTTTTTGGCTATGATCTTCACAAACACAGATTAAACGATTGCGAAATTCATCGAGAATTAAATCCGCATAACGACAGGAATTTTCTCGGGTCAGAGGTTGGGGTAAACTATCAGCAGTTTGGCGATAAATTCTTTGGTCAGCAAAATTACAAAAATAGATAATTCCGGCAACAATTAGATAGGAACCTCCCCCGTATTCATGGACACGAGTTCGCACATTAAAAGGTGCTGGGGTGATGTCTGTGGTTGTGCCGTCGGGGTTTAATTTAACTAAAACATTTCGCCCCTTTTCCTGTGGTCTGCCTTCTAACCAATAAATATCTTCTCCATCTAGAGTTACACCGCCAAGACTAATCGATTCTGCCACAATTAGATCGGAGGTAATCGGTGATTTCCAGGAACCGTAAGCTGATATTTGATTAGACATTTTCTACTAAAGCAGTGATCTTAATGGTGAACTAACTTGATCAGAAACGCTGATCAATTAAGAAAATTTCGAGTAAACAGGACAAGGTAGAGATTGACTGCATCCCTACCTAACTCTCTGTTTTCCTGCAATCGGAGCGGCGGGATTCGAACCCACGACCCCTACTACCCCAAAGTAGTGCGCTACCAAGCTGCGCTACGCCCCGATATTGAACCTTAACCATCATAGCGATAATCGCAGCATTTTGCAAGCTTTTTTTTCTTCCTTTCTGCCCCATCCGCGGAATTAGTGGCCAGCTATCTAGCTAATTGGGGAATACGTCCTTTTAATCCCGTCATTAATTGCAGGGCAAACAATTTCAACGGGGGGAAACCGCACATAATTGCCAATCCTAGACGACGGATGACAACGATGGGCGGCCAGTTATTGGAGAACAAGCGATCAAGAAAATCTGTGAAGCCTAAAATCGCTAAATTCTCCGATCTACGCCATTTTTCGTAGGATTTTAGGGTAGAAAGCGCTCCTATATCTTCTTGCTTGTCCACTGCTTCCTTTAATACCTGCGCTAAAGCGGCCGCGTCGCGAATGCCTAAATTTAAACCTTGACCACCGACGGGATGACAACAGTGAGCGGCATCACCAATTAAAGCCAGTCGGGGTTTAACATAAGTATCACTCTGCATTAACTGTACGGGAAAGAGAGCGCGGGGGCTAACTAATGCTATTTTTCCCAGTAATCCCCCCGTATATGCTTCTAATTTGTCGATAAATTCCCCTTCGGGCATTTCTTGCAGTTTTTTCGCTTCGCCATGGGGATTTGTCCAAACGATCTGACAGCGATTACCCTGGAGCGGTAAAATGCCCATCGGACCGGTGGGCCAAAATCTTTCAAAGGCGGTATCGTTGCGATCAAGTTGATGTTTAATGGTGAAAGCGACACAGGATTGCCAATATTTCCAACCTTTGGTTTTAATTTGCGCCCCTTGCCGGATAGCGGATCTGGCTCCATCGGCCCCGATGACTAATTTTGTGGTGATTTTTCGGGTTTGACCGGCTTCTTCCAGGGTGACAGTCGCTGTTTCTGCTCCGTACTCCACTTCTAACACTTTAGCAGGGGATAACCACTCAATGCGATCGCAATCTTGGCTGGCCTTGTGCAGGGCTGTTAAAATCACTTGATGTTCGCCCACATAGCCCAAATAATCGGTTTTTAGCTCATCGACCACAAAGGGGACAAAAATCGGGTAATCGGCATCAGAAAGGCGAATATGACGAAATTTACCGATACTGGGCGAGATTTTATCCCAGATACCCAAGCCTGTAAAAATCCGGCTCGACATCAGCGAGAGGGCATAAGCTTGACGACGGGAGGCGGCCACCTCTAGGGGACGTTCCTCGATCATAGCGATATTTAATCCTGTATTTTTTAAAGCCACCGCTAGGGTGGTCCCGACTATACCGCCCCCGACAATGATTAAATCGTAGCTGTCCCGTCCTAACATATAAATATTTTTCTCAAAGATAATCAGTGACTACAATGATCTATTCTGACACGATTTTCGGGGTTGCTGTCGGGTTTGATTCTCTTCACCCCACCTAGCCATTGATAGACTTGAAAGGGTTTTGTCCTTTGCCGAGAGTTTCGGGTTAGGGTTAAGTAAGTGTTTTGGCTCTCTGGCAAGAGTGCCTCTCTTAACTAGGAAATCACCATGGAACTTTATCAACGAATAGCCGATTTTTATGACTCCTCTAGTGGACTGTGGGAAAGGATTTGGGGCGAACATCTGCACCATGGTTACTACGGTCGGAGTGGCAAGATTAAACTCGATCGCCGTCAGGCACAAATTGATTTAATAGAAGAATTATTAACTTGGGGTGCTGTCACCGGTGCTAATCAGATTCTCGATGTAGGTTGTGGTATTGGTGGCAGTAGCCTTTATCTGGCCGAAAAATTTCACAGTCAAGCGGTGGGGATTACCCTTTCCCCGGTACAAGCCGCTAGAGCCAGTCAAAGAGCGCAAGAGTTCAATTTAGAAGAACAAGTCAGTTTTTGTGTGGCTGATGCCCTAAAAACCCCTTTTCCTGACGATAATTTTGATCTGGTCTGGTCATTGGAAAGTGGCGAACATATGCCCGATAAAAGGCAATTTCTGCGGGAATGTTATCGGGTTTTGCAGCCCGGGGGGACTTTTTTGATGGCTACTTGGTGTCATCGTCCCACCACTTCCCTGGCCGGTAATTTAACGGAAGGGGAGATTAAACTATTAAACGAGATTTATCAGGTTTATTGTCTGCCCTATGTGATTTCTTTGCCAGAATACGCTGATATTGCCCGTGATATTGGCTTTCGAGACCTAAAAACCGATGATTGGTCCCTATCGGTGGCGGCCTTTTGGGATGTGGTGATTGATTCGGCCTTAACCACAGATGCGATCGCTGGTTTGTTAGCAAGCGGTTACACTACTATCCGAGGGGCATTATCTTTAGGGTTAATGCGGCGCGGTTACGAGTCGGGTTTAATTCGTTTTGGCTTACTGCAAGGGAAAAAATAATCAGCTGGGCCATAATTAAAGTCCAGCGATCCTAGTCTAATTCCCCCTGGCAGCTGCAAAAGTTTTTTCCTTTCATTCTATTGGCCGAGTTTTTCTTTCGCCAATTCAATTCTGAATTGGCGGCCTCTATAGTTTTCGCAGTAGTCATCAATAAATTTAACTGTTGGTTGTCCTGGGCGTGGCTTAACCATAGACCACCTCTCGATTTCAGGCTATATATCTTATCTCTCTTCCCCAGACTCCCAGAAGAGCGATATAAAAAATTTTTGCATCGGGGAATGATAAAGTTAGATAAAAAAATTCAAGACGGTGTGATCAAAGTGAAATTTTCTGCTAGTGCCTATTTTTCCCTGCTGCGCCATTGTGCCGTTCCTTTGCTGTCGATCGCTACTTTTACGCCAATTCTCTTAACTTATTTAGCCAAGGAAAAACCAGAAACCCCGCAACCGCAAGCAAATCTAGAGACTGCTCCCTTCCCTTCCCCTATTATTCCATCTCCGATCGCACCCTTAATCGCGCCATCGCCGAAACTATCCCCCTCTCCCCAATCTTCTGCGACTCCAAAATCAGCGCCCTCTCCCCAATCTTCCCCCTCGGAGCCGAAAAAATTAGCGCCATCGGTTCAAACTTCCCCTAATACTTCCCCTAATACTTCCCCCGCTGCCGCAGTTAAACCGGTGACTAGACAACCCTTAGTGGTTCCCGCTAATTATACGCCGCCGGCCATAGAAATTCGCGTGGCGATCAAAAGGGATGTGGCCAGTGTTTTGATTGGAGTTAACGGACCGGCGGTGATCACAGATCGCCAAGGTCGCGGTTTAAAAACGATTGCCACTAACGAGGGTTTACCGGTCATTCCAGGTGCCAATGGCTTAAAAATGGGCGATTTATCGCTGCCAGAGGTGATTTTTGTGCAGCCCACCAGTGCCGATGGTTTAGTTTATGTGGATGATGGTTGGTATCGGGGCAAAGTGCTGCTGGTTGCCCAAGGCGATCGCTTGTTAGTGGTCAATCATGTTAATTTAGAGGCCTATCTCTATAGTGTGGTGGGTAGTGAAATGCACTCCACCGCGCCAATGCACGCTTTAAAGGCACAAGCGATCGCCGCTCGTTCCTATGCTCTAGTACATATAATCCGCCCCGCTAATGCTTGGTTTCATCTGGGCAATAGCCAACGCTGGCAGGTATATAAAGGCATTCGCTCGGAGTATCAATCGACTCACCAGGCGGTTAATGCCACTGCCGGGCAGATTCTCAGTTACAAAGGGGGTGTAGTCGAGTCTCTTTATGCCGCCACCGATGAAATTGTCGCTTGGGCCCACGGTGGTCGCGGCATGAGTCAAACTGGAGCTTATAAATTAGCGGAAAAAGGCCTAGATTATCAACAAATTCTCGGTAATTATTATCCCGGAGTTGGTTTAGCCCGTCTAGTTCTACAAAATTAGATTGATAGGCTTTCTCGATCGCTGGTGCTAGGCTGTTGACTATCTAAATTACTTGTTAAGACTGTATGGAAGCTCCGGAGCCGGGAGAATTGCCAGATTCTGTCTTTTGCACGAGTGCCTGTTGCCTCTTGCCTTCAGAAGCTGATAACTGATAACTGATCACTGATCACTGAAATGCCGACCATAGCAGATTTCTAGTAACCGTATTACAATAAACTTTCAAAATGCTATAGCAGTAAATCTCTCTATGAATAGCCCCTTTCTCGACTACCTCAACGGCCCCAAGCATCCCGTCCTCGTCTTTGATGGGGCGATGGGAACTTCCCTACAAAGCCAAAATCTGACGGCCGAGGACTTTGGTGGGGCAGAATACGAAGGGTGTAACGAGTATCTTGTCCATACTAAACCTAGCGCCGTAGCCAAAGTCCACGAAGCCTTTTTAGCCGTGGGTGCGGATGTGATTGAAACCGACACCTTTGGGGGAACCTCGATAGTTTTAGCCGAGTACGATTTAGCCGATCAAGCCTATTATCTCAACAAAACCGCCGCCGAACTGGCCAAGGCTTGCGCTAATAAATACTCTACCCCCGAAAAACCCCGTTTTGTGGCGGGTTCCATGGGGCCGGGGACAAAACTGCCCACTTTGGGTCATATAGACTTTGATACTCTCAAAAATGCCTATGTGGAACAGGTAGAGGGTCTGTACGATGGCGGGGCAGATTTATTATTAGTAGAAACCTGTCAGGATGTCCTGCAAATTAAAGCGGCTTTAAATGCTATTGAAGAAGTATTTCAGCAAAAAGGTCAACGATTGCCCCTAATGGTTTCGGTGACGATGGAAACCATGGGAACGATGTTAGTAGGAACGGAAATTAACGCCGTTGTCTCTATTTTACAACCCTATAAAATCGATATTTTGGGACTTAACTGCGCCACTGGTCCTGATTTGATGAAACCCCATATTAAATATCTCTCGGAAAATTCCCCTTTTATTGTTTCTTGTATTCCTAACGCTGGTTTACCGGAAAATGTCGGCGGTCAAGCGCATTATCGCCTCACTCCCGTAGAATTAAAAATGGCTTTAATGCACTTTATCGAAGATTTGGGAGTACAAATTATCGGCGGTTGTTGTGGTACTCGTCCCGACCATATTCAAGCTTTAGCGGAACTAAGTCAGGGTTTAACTCCGAAATCTCGTCATTATCATTATGAACCCTCCGCCGCTTCTATCTACAGTACCCAACCCTATATTCAAGATAATTCTTTCCTGATTGTCGGGGAAAAATTAAACGCCAGTGGTTCTAAAAAATGTCGGGAACTGCTCAATGTTGAAGACTGGGATAGTTTAGTATCTATGGCGAAAGCGCAGGTAAAAGAAGGGGCGCATATTCTCGATGTCAACGTCGATTATGTGGGCCGGGATGGGGTGCGCGATATGCACCAATTAGCCTCTCGTTTAGTTAATAATGTCACCCTACCTTTAATGTTAGATTCCACCGAATGGGAAAAAATGGAAGCGGGGTTAAAAGTAGCGGGGGGTAAATGTATCCTCAACTCTACTAACTACGAAGACGGGGAACCGCGTTTTTATCAAGTCTTGGATTTAGCGAAAAAATACGGCGCGGGGGTAGTAATTGGAACCATTGATGAAGAAGGAATGGGACGCACTGCCGAGAAAAAATTCCAGATAGCTAAACGGGCCTATTATGGGGCGATAGAATACGGAATTCCTCCCTACGAAATCTTTTTTGATCCTCTAGCTTTACCGATTTCTACCGGTATCGAAGAAGACCGAGAAAATGGCAAGGCTACTATCGAAGCAATGCGTCGAATTCGCCAAGAACTGCCCGAATGTCATATTCTTTTAGGTGTGTCTAATATCTCTTTTGGGTTGAATCCGGCAGCGCGTCAGGTATTAAATTCTGTCTTCCTCCACGAAGCGATGCAGGTGGGTATGGATGGCGCAATCGTCAGCGCTAATAAGATTCTTCCTCTGGCAAAAATTGAACCAGAATATCAGCAAGTTTGTCGGGATTTAATCTATGATAATCGTCGTTTTGATGGCGATATATGTGTTTATGATCCCCTGACCAAATTAACCGAATTATTTGCGGGGAAAACTACTAAAAAAGACCCCTCTAGTAATGCTAATTTACCCGTGGAGGAACGCTTAAAACAGCATATTATTGATGGGGAAAGATTGGGACTGGAAGAGGCTTTAAAGCAAGCTTTACAGGACTATCCACCCCTAGATATTATTAATATTTTCCTCTTGGATGGGATGAAGGTAGTGGGTGAGTTATTTGGTTCAGGACAAATGCAGTTACCTTTTGTTCTCCAATCTGCCCAAACTATGAAAGCAGCTGTTGCTTTTTTAGAACCATTTATGGAGAAAAAAGAGGGGGATAATAATGCCAAAGGGACTTTTATTATCGCAACGGTTAAAGGGGATGTTCACGATATCGGTAAAAATTTAGTTGATATTATCTTGACCAATAACGGCTATAGGGTGATTAATTTGGGCATTAAACAACCTGTAGAAAATATCATCGAAGCCTACAAAGAACATAAGGCCGATTGTATCGCCATGAGCGGTTTATTGGTGAAATCGACGGCTTTTATGAAGGAAAATCTAGAGGTTTTTAACGAAAAAGGAATCACCGTTCCCGTTATTCTTGGTGGGGCAGCTTTAACTCCCAAATTTGTCCATGATGACTGTCAAAAAACCTACAAGGGACAGGTTATCTATGGTAAAGATGCCTTCTCTGACCTGCATTTTATGGATAAATTAATGCCCGCTAAAGCTGGGGGTCAATGGGATGATAGCAAAGGCTTTTTAGCGGAGTGTGCCGAGGCAGAAAAAACTACGGTTGTTGCAGAAGAATTAGAGGTTAATCCCGATACTATTTTTACCGATGGAACCCTAGACAAAGAATTAGTTATTGATACCCGTCGTTCGGAAGCGGTGGAAGTTGATATTCCCCGACCAACACCGCCCTTCTGGGGTACTAAAATATTAACGGCAGCAGAAATTCCCATCGAGGAGGTTTTCTGGTATTTAGACCTACAAGCTTTATTTGTCGGTCAATGGCAATTCCGCAAACCCAAAAGCCAATCGAAGCAAGAATACGACGAGTTTTTACAGGAAAAAGTTCATCCAATTCTGACAGCATGGAAAGAGAAAATTGTCAAGGAAAATTTACTAAACCCCACATTAATTTATGGTTATTTTCCCTGTCAATCCTCCGGTAATTCCCTCTTAATTTACGATCCCGAATCGATACAAGCGGGCGAAAAACCCGAAAATCTGCAACCGATCGCCATTTTTGAGTTTCCTCGCCAGAAATCCGCTCGTCGTCTCTGTATTGCTGACTTTTTCGCCCCGCAGGAATCCGGTATTATCGACGTTTTCCCGATGCAAGCGGTGACAGTGGGGGAAATCGCCACGGAATACGCTAAATCTCTCTTTGATGCCAACGAATATACTGAATACCTCTATTATCACGGCATGGCTGTCCAAACCGCCGAAGCCATGGCCGAATGGACCCACACCCGCATCCGTCGCGAGTTAGGTTTCGCAGAGTTCGATCCCGATAATATCCGCGATATACTGCAACAGCGTTACCAGGGTTCTCGCTATAGTTTCGGCTATCCCGCTTGTCCCAATATTCAGGACCAATACAAGCAATTAGATCTGTTAGGATGCGATCGCATTGGGATGTCTATGGACGAAAGCGAACAATTGTACCCAGAACAATCCACCACCGCCATCATCACCTATCACCCCACTGCTAAATACTTTAGTACCTAATCAGTGATCAGTTATCAGTGATCAGTTATCAGTGATTCAGTTATCAGGTGTGAGTTTTTATCGGTAAAACCCCACACCCCACACCCTACACCCCGCACCCCACACCCCACACCCTACACCCTACACCCAGGAAAAACTTTTTGCCGCAAACCCTAATTAGGGCAGCCATTCCAGTAAAATTCCCACGGAGCTATCTTTACGCGCGCGGGAATTTTGGGCTTGAATATCGGCAGCTAAACGTAAATTAGAGGTAATCGCATAACCAACCGAAAGAGTAGTTAATCCCACCTCGTTAGCACCCCCCGGGGAGATAAAACTCTGACTGACGGTGATATCTGCTGCCCCCGTGCGAGAAAGGGCTAATTTGAGCTTTAATCCTAAGTTAAGCCCATCGGTGCTGTAATTTCCCGTTTGAATGTAACGATAGCCCACCATGGGAGCCAGATTGACATAATCACCCAAAGGGAGGAGATAGTATTGTAAATTTGCTCCTATTGCCGTCCTTTTGCCGTTAAAAGCCGTCTGATAATCGCCGCTTAGGGTTAAACTGGTTTGACCGAAAAACACATCTTCTACCCCCAAAATCACGCCACTGGAATTATCGGTAGAAGGAAACTCTGCATATCCTAAACGGATACGAGTGCGAAAACTAGGATCGCGGCGAATCTCTTCGGCGATATCGGGTATTTTTTCTAACCAACGCTCTAAAACCGGGCTTTCTTGCCGAATTTTCGGGTCTAGGTCTAACTCCGTTTCTGCCCACACCGGACTAATCGCCCCCCATAATAAACCAAGAGCGATCGCATTTACAGAACAGCAAGAGAGCTTAAACATGATCTGCATTATACCCAAGGAGGCAGGGGGCAGGAGGCAAGAGGCAAGAGAAAGAATCTGGCAATAAAGCCTTTAGCTTAACAAATTACTGGTTACTGTTTACTGATCACTGAAAAGCCAGCACTCCCCCAAAGGTTACAATAAACATAAAGATTCAGATTCCCTGTTATTCTTGAGAGGACGGGGGGCAGTAGGAGCAGCAATAGTGGTTAGAATATTAAAACTTTCGCAATTAAGTAGCGCGGAACGGGCAAAACTTCAGAAAAGAGCCGAGTTAGATATTGATAACGCCCTCAAAGTCGCTCAAACGGTGATAGAAACCATCCGCGAGCGGGGGGATGCCGGCGTTGTGGACTATGTGCGGCGTTTTGACTACGAAGGTGCAACGGTAGAAAATATCAAAGTCAGCGAGGCAGAATTTGAGCAGGCTTTTCAGTTAATTGAACCGGAAGTAAAAACCGCCATTGAACAGGCTTTCCGGAATATTCAAGAGGTACATCGTCGCCAAATGCCGGAAGAAATGCAACTGGCAGAAATTGAAACCGGTGTCTTTGCTGGCGAAAAAATCTCTCCTATCCCCAATGTGGGTTTATACGTTCCCCGGGGCCGCGGTGCTTTTCCTTCGATGATGTTAATGTTAGCTATACCGGCAATGGTGGCAGGAGTGGAAAGAGTTGTCGTTTGCACTCCCCCCGATAAACAGGGCAACGTGGAACCCGTTTCTCTGGTGGCGGCGCGCATGGCTGGAGTCAGAGAAATTTATAAGTTAGGTGGCGTACAAGCGATCGCCGCTTTAGCTTTGGGAACAAAAAATATCAAAAGGGTTGACAAAATTACCGGTCCGTGCAGCGTCTATGGGGCGGCGGCCAAGCGGTTACTGTTCGGTACTGTGGATGTGGGTTTACCGGCAGGTCCGAGTGAGTCGATAGTTTTGGGCGATGAGTCCACCGATGCCCGTTTAGCGGCCTTGGATTTATTAATTGAAGCGGAACACGGGGCGGATTCGGCGGCTTTATTAGTCACCCACTGTGAAGATTTAGCGATCGCTGCTAGTGAATATGCTCAGGAATACCTGCAAAAACTCCCGGATTGGCGACGGGAATTCTGTGAGGCGGGTTTAGCCGCCTATGGGGGCATAATTTTAACCGATAGTTTGCAGCAATCCCTCGATTTTGTCAATGAGTACGCCCCGGAACATCTCGAGGTTTTAGTTAGTAATCCTTTTGCCATTCTGGGCAAGATTAAAAATGCTGGCGAAATTCTCCTAGGAAATCATACTCCTTCCTCTATGGCTACCTACGCCATCGGAGTCAATGCTGTGCTGCCGACAGGAAGTTTTGCCCGTTCCTATTCGGCGGTTTCGGTTTATGATTTTCTCAAGCGCTCCACTTTGGCTTATGTCACCCCTGAAGGCTTTGAAAAGTTAAAAGAAACCACGAAAACTTTAGCCGAGTACGAGGGTTTTCCCGCCCATAAATTAGCAATTCAACAGAGGGAAATTTTACTCTAAATACAGGGAATAGGAAACGGGGAATAACTCTGATTTATTATCCTGTCTCCTAGGGTGTATCTCATTTTTGTCAATCTACTAATTTGGTATTTTTCAGGGGAAACTTTCTCCTAAAATTGGACGTTACTTTTAGTTTTATCACTCAATCCAAGCTTTTGGGGGGTAGAACCCCCCAAACCCCCCGTTGGGGGCGTAGGGTTGATTCAAGGTAGGGTTGATTCAAGGTAGGGTTGATTCATGAATCAACCCTACCCCGTTGGGGGCGTGGTGCCGCCCCCAAACCCCGGAGCGCATTAGCTTTTCGGTGGGATGCTTACACGCGATTGTTCATATTTTTGTACTAATTTAAGAGTCACTGATAATTGCTGATTGTCGGTATTTCTGCAAATGTGGGATGCACCCCGTCTCCTATCTGGTACTATGATAAGAGCAGAGAATCAGGCAAGCATTTTATGAAAAAAGTAATTGTTATTTTAATTCTGGGTTTTCTGAGCGAACAAATATCAATAAAATCACCAATTTCTGGCAATCAAACCCTCAATAATTTAGCCGTAGCTAACAACAATAATCGTCCCACTCCCCAGAAAAAACCTAGTCCTTCTCCACAGTTTCGGTGCGATGGTAGAACTCACTGTTCCCAGATGATATCCTGTGCAGAAGCGACTTTTTTCTTGAGAAATTGCCCCAATGTCAAAATGGATGGAGACGGTGATGGAGTTCCCTGTGAAAGTCAATGGTGTGGAAAAAAATCCTCAGAAAAATGTTGGGAAAGTTTTCCAGATAACTAATTTTGTTTCCTCACCCCAATTCTCTCACTTAAAGAATCGGGGTAAAAACAATCAAGAAGCAGTAATCACGGGAGAATTAAGATATTGATAATTCCAGTCCGATTGTTGCCAAACGCGACCATCAAGGGCAATTTGTTCGATTAAACTAGCTAATCGTAAAGCTTTTAAAGCTTGTTCCCCACCGACAGAAGGTTGGTCCCCACCGCGCACACAATGAACAAAATGTTCTAATTCCGCGTGTAGAGGTTCAATATTGCTGGTATAAACTTTTTCAATTAAACCATCTTGACGGTAGAGAACTTGACCGTAATCGGTGCTATAGTTAGCGGTGGTTTGCCGGTGAATGAGGATTTCATTATTGAGAAAATCCGCTTCCGTGAGAGAATTTTTACAGTGGGCCGCTAAACGGCGAATCTTGCGATGAGTCACCTTACTAGCGGTTAAATTAGCCACTACTCCATTACTAAAACCAAGGGTTGCAGTGACATAATCGAGATAACCGGAATCAGTGGCAGCGCGACTACCACTAGCGGTTAATTTCACCACGGGAGCGGAGACTAATTCTAAAATTAAATCTATATCGTGGATCATTAAATCTAACACCACCGACACATCATTAGCGCGTTGGGAATAGGGACTCATGCGATGGGATTCAATCGCTAAAATCTCCTCGGTTTTCAAGACCTTCGATAACTCTTGGAAAGCGGGATTAAAACGCTCGATATGACCCACTTGCAGAATACAATCATGATCGGCTGCTGCGTTGACTAAAGATTCCGCTTCACTAATACTAGCGGCGATCGGTTTCTCGATCAAGGTATGTACTCCCCCTTGCAGACAGTCCATCCCGACTCGATGGTGTAACCGCGTGGGGACAGCGAGACAAACCGCATCTACCCTAGGTAAGAGATCTAAATAATTTTCAAAAAAACGGACTCGGTATTTACTGGCAGTTTCCAGTCCCTTTTCGACGTTGACATCGGCCACCCCGACGAATTCCACGTCTTTTAATAAACTCAGGATGCGACTATGGTGTTGTCCCATGTTACCGACCCCGATAACCCCGACTTTAATCGGTTTGAGTTGATTTCTGTTACCCGGAAAGTTTGCTGGTTGATTGGACATGAATTTTAGACTCCTGTGTTCACACTCCTCACACCACTTGATTAAATTAATCAAGCTGATTTTGTCCATTAATTACCAAGATGGTATCATGGTTATCCAGATTCTGACACGATGTCGGTGTCAATGGGGGTTCTGAGAAGATTTTCTGATTTCATCTCGCGGTTTTTACTCCCAAATGCTTATCAAAACATCGTCCCTGAGTAGCGAGGACTACATTCAGCTAAATTTTAACTATGGACAATTCAACGGATTTTAACTCCTTACGGGGATTAAGTGTTTTTTTGCTAGGAATGATGGGATCTGGCAAATCCACCCTGGGAGAGTTGCTTTCCCGACGGTTACAATATCGTTTTTTTGATACAGATATATTAATAGAAAGGGTCGCGGGAAAGAAAATCAGGGAAATTTTTGTCGACGAGGGAGAAGCGACTTTTCGGGAGTTAGAAACCCAAGTTTTAGCCGAATTATCCTCTCTGACTAAAACTGTGATTGCCACCGGGGGAGGGATGGTTTTAAAACCGATGAATTGGAGTTATCTTCGTCACGGTTTAATGATTTGGTTAGATGTTCCTCTCGAAGTCTTGGTTAAACGTTTAAAAAAAGATACCTCTCGTCCCTTGCTTCAGTCCACTGATTTAGAAAGTAAACTGGAATTATTATTAGAACAAAGACGAGGACTTTATGCAGAAGCAGATCTTCGGATTGTTGTTTCTGACCTAGATAGACCTACTGATATCGTTGAGAAAATTTTAACAGCAATACCGACGGTGATTAAAGATTTTCATCCAGAAAGAGATAATAACTAATGACAGCAGCTTCAATTTTTGATTTACCTGAACTAATTCCCGACCGAGAAATTCTGGAAATTTTGGCCCAAAGTCAGGCTATTCGTCTAGAAAGAATTATTTCCACCGGCCAAACCACTCCCCGAGGTCAATGGTACGATCAATCTGAGTTTGAATGGGTGATTTTATTACAGGGATTTGCTGAGATTAGTTATGAAGATGGCAACAAAGTTAATCTGCAAGCAGGGGATTATCTCCTGATTCCTCCTCACCAAAAACATCGCGTCGAATTTACTAGCAATAATCCCCCTTGTATTTGGTTAGCTATCCATTATCGCTAGTAAGTAGGTAGGTGTTAAAAGTTGTCAGACACCCCCCTTATCAAGGGTGGATTAAGGGTAGGGTTGATTCATGAATCAACCCTACTATGAATCAACCCTAGTATTAAGGGGGGATTAAGGGAGGATCGAAGCTAAAATCCATTTTTAATTTAATTATAACCAGCTACTTAAAATCTAGTTTCTAACTATTGCCAGCGATCAAATAAATCGGTTAAAACTAGATTAGAAAACAAAAAACCTTCGGGGTCGCTTAATCTTACCCTGCTATCCCCCTCAATTATTACTAAATTACGCTGTTTATGCGGCTCTAAGACCTCTAAAATTGCTTTTTTGATTTCCGAACCAAAATTAGTTTCAATGGCAGGTAAACTCACCCCTGACCCTAACCTTAACCCTAGCATTAAGGTTTCGAGAAGATCATCAATCAAGCTATTTTTCTCCACGTCAATCTGACAGCCTTCTTTTACCCAAGCGAAATAGTCGCGACTTTTGCGCGGACGGGTAAAACGTTGTTGATGAAGATAACTAGCAGCCCCCATACCAAAACCGTAATAGGGACGATTTTCCCAGTAAACTCGATTATGTCGGCATTGATAACCCGGTTTGGCATAGTTAGAAATTTCGTAATGTTGATAACCGGCTAAAGCTAGTTTTTCACCAGCTAAAACATACATTTTCGCCGTGGTTTCATCATCGGGTAAGGGGTTTTTCCCCGGTTGATACTGTTTACCGAAAGGAGTAACCGCTTCTAAGACCAAATCGTAACAGGAAAGATGGGCCGGTTGCAGTTCGATCGCTTTTTCTAGGGAATTTTCCCAATCTGTCAGGGTTTGTTGTGGCAATCCCGAAATCAAATCCAAACTATAGTTAACTATTCCCACTCCCTGAATTAATTCCACTGCCTGATAGATATCCTTAACGGTATGCGATCGACCAGAAACCTGTAATAATGGTTCTTGAAAAGCCTGTACTCCTAAACTAACCCGATTGACTCCCGCGCTAATATAACCCTGTAATTGTTCTACACTAAAGGTAGCCGGGTCAATCTCCATAGAAATCTCTATATCGGCCGCAAAATCAAACTTTTTGGCTAAAGTATCCAGAATTGATCCTAATAATTCCGCCGGTAACAGGGAAGGAGTCCCCCCCCCAAAAAAAATTGTTTCTAGGGGTTTCCCCGTCCCCTGACTAAGACTAATTTCTTCTTGTAATATTTCCACATACTCCACCACAGGGGGAAAAGTCGCCGGATTGGTGCGATTACCGACGACAAAAATCGGGAAATCACAGTAAAAACAGCGCCGACGACAAAAGGGAATATGAATATAAACCGAGGTTATGGGGTGAAAATAGGGCATTAAAGCAGTTATCAGTGAACAGTAATCAGTAATCAGTGAACTCATACAGCCTTTCTCGTCAAGGTGAGGTACAGACTAAGCCTTGCTAATCAAGTATTTTAGATGCAAGAACGAACCTCATCTATCTGAGAAACGCTGTAACTCGTATCTGATGACTGATAACTAATAACTGATAACTGATTCAAGGCTGACTCCCGACGGCTATAATTTCGTTGATCTTCGTTAAGATGTATTATGGCTGGGGAGAACATCTCCTAGAATGAAAGCAACTTTCCCGACACAAATTAGGAGAGGCCCACGGATATAATATAAAAGCATTCATACTCATTATTTTTCTACCATCATTCCCCCCTATCCTCTCTGGTATTATCCCTATGCTTGATGCAGTCATAATTTTACTATTCGTCTTCGCTATTGCCAGTATTGGTTATAGTGGTGTGGACTTGCTGCCGGTTGCTGTCCAGTCGCAAATCAGCAATATTGAAGCTTTACGCTGGTTATCGGCGGGTTTTGCCTCAATTATTGGTTTAGCTCTTGGTTTAGTTGCCCAAACTACCTATCGTCGTCTAGAAACCCAAGTACGACAAACTCCGATCGAAGTTATTTTAACCCGTTCGGTCGGTCTAGTTATCGGTTTGTTAATTGCTAATCTGATCCTAGCCCCGATTTTCTTCCTACCGATTCCCAGAGAATTCTCGTTTATCAAGCCGATAATCGCTATTTTAGGCAGTATTATGTTTTCCTATCTGGGGGTTAGTTTAGCTGATACCCACGGGCGCACTTTTTTGCGTCTGATTAACCCCAATAGTATGGAATCAATTTTAGTGGCAGAAGGGACCCTGCAAGCTGCCGCCACCAAAGTTGTGGACACCAGTTGTATTATCGATGGTCGTATCGAACAATTGTTAGACACAGGATTTATCGAAGGACAGATACTCATTCCCCAATTTATCCTTCAGGAATTGCAACAGTTAGCGGATGGCAGTAACGACCAAAAACGAGTCAGAGGAAGACGCGGATTAGACATCTTAAACCGGATGCAGCAAGAATTCCCTGATCGCATTATCATTCATCCGGCCGATTATGAGGATATTAGCACCGTAGATGCTAAATTGGTCCATCTTGCCCAAGAAATTAACGCCACCTTGCTCACTAACGATTATAATCTCAGTAAAGTGGCCAATCTGCAAAAAGTCACCATCTTGAATGTCAACGATCTCGCCCAAGCAGTACGCCCGATCTACTTGCCTGGGGATACTTTGGATCTGAAA
Source organism: Microcystis sp. LE19-8.1F (assembly GCF_027531715.1). Taxonomy (NCBI): domain Bacteria; kingdom Bacillati; phylum Cyanobacteriota; class Cyanophyceae; order Chroococcales; family Microcystaceae; genus Microcystis; species Microcystis sp. LE19-8.1F. The sequence continues at coordinate 23,831 of NZ_JAPZSO010000225.1, forward strand.
ATTCTCAAAGCAGGAAAAGAACCCACCCAAGGCATTGGTTATCTAGAAGATGGCACGATGGTGGTGGTAGAAGAAGGAAAAGATTATCTGGGGGGAGAATTGCGGGTAGTGGTGACATCTGCACTGCAAACCTCTGCCGGACGGATGATTTTTGCTAAACCCCAAAATTCCCTGATTGCTTAAAGGGAATAACACAAAAAAAGCCTCAAATACAAGGCCGGAGGGGATTGTATTTGAGGGATTTCATTTTTTAAGGGAAGTTAAGTCACTAACCGAACTATCTAGCCAATTGATACCTACATTAAGCCGGTTTATTGATTACAGCCATGGACTGACGAGCAAAACCGAAATAACTATCCCAGAATTGTTTCTGACTATCGAGGGCAACTTTGGTGGCGGTTTCTTGGGCGGTTAGGTAGGATTTCACCCATTCTTGTTGATATTCAAGGGATTTAACCAAAGTTTCCGGAAACTCAAACACTGGTGTAGTCGTGGGAAGACCATTACCCCAAGCGGACAGAAGCATTTTCTGCCATTCGGCTAGGTATTTTTGGTATTCCTCAAGATAATTGGTGTTCATAGAAGTCAAACCGCTAACTAGCCCATCTGGAAGGAGATGGTGAGAAAGTGGGGCGGTGTTGCCACCTTCTCGAAAGCAAAAACCGTGACGAGATAAAATATAATATTCTATCCCTTCCTTAATATTATAACCTGAGTTTGCGATCAGCCCCAATCTTCATGCGATCGCCCTAGACCGGCCCTATTTTTTGGTGACTCGGAACTGACGCTAAAATAATCCTACTCTAGCCATTTTCTCCCAACTATGATCGATCGCCCTATTCATGTAATTGGTGGAGGATTAGCGGGGACTGAGGCGGCGTGGCAGATAGCCCAAGCAGGTATTCCCGTGATCCTGCACGAAATGCGCCCAATTCGCTCTAGTCCCGCCCACCATAGCCAATTTTTAGCCGAATTAGTCTGTAGTAACTCCTTTGGTGCCATGGCGGTGGATCGCGCCACCGGGTTACTCCATGAAGAATTACGACGCTTAAATTCTCTAGTTATTGCCCAGGCCGATCAGCACAGTGTCCCCGCAGGAGGGGCTTTAGCGGTCGATCGAGGGGTATTTAGTCGAAATTTGACGGAAATCTTGGCTAACCACCCTCTAGTCACCTTAAAACGTCAGGAGATCACGGAAATTCCCCGGGATGGTATCGTCGTTTTAACCACTGGACCGTTAACCAGTGCTGCTTTAGCCGCAGATCTGCAAAATTTTGCCGGCCTGGACTATCTGAGCTTTTTTGATGCCGCTAGTCCGATTATTCTAGGGGAATCTATTGATCGATCGATCGCTTTTCTGGCCTCCCGTTACGATAAAGGTGAGGCCGCCTATCTCAATTGTCCTATGGATCGGGAACAATACCTGCATTTCTGGCAAGAGTTAAAACAGGCAGAACAAGCAGAATTAAAGGATTTTGAGCGAGAAAATGCCAAATTTTTCGAGGCTTGTCTGCCAATCGAAGAATTAGCCAGTCGGGGAGAGGATACCATGCGTTTTGGTCCCCTGAAACCGGTGGGATTAGCGGATACCAGATATCCGGATCAACGTCCCTACGCAGTTATACAGTTGCGAATGGAAGATAAAGCGGGGCAATTGTGGAATATGGTGGGATTTCAAACTAATTTAAAATGGGGTGAACAAACACGGGTTTTCCGTCTGATTCCGGGGTTAGAAAAGGCCGAATTTGTCCGCATGGGGGTGATGCACAAAAACACCTTTATCAATTCTCCCCAGTTATTATCCTCCAGTCTCCAGTTTAAATCGCGACCGACGCTATTAGCGGCAGGACAGTTAATCGGCACGGAAGGCTATACGGCCGCGGCTGCTGGGGGATGGTTAGCGGGAACTAATGCCGCTCGTTTAGCTTTAGGATTAGAAACGGTGACATTGCCAACCACAACTATGATGGGGTCATTATTTGAGTTTATCAGCAGTGCCGAACCGAAACATTTTCAACCGATGCCGCCAAATTTTGGCATTTTGCCGAATTTTACCAGAAAAATCCGCAATAAACGGGAACGTTACGGTCAATATGCCGATCGCTCTTTGCAGGATTTAGAAGCATGGTGGAATCAGCTAAAAACTCCCTGTCTCGTCTAACTGTCAATCGCTAATCGATCGCCCATAATAGAGAAGGAACCTATTTCTTTCTCTATCGCTATGCCAAACCCCGATTTTTTCCCTCCCCAATCCTACAGTCAAGAGGATGTGCAGGAAATTCTCTATTTGGCTATCTCCCGTCAAGGGGATAGGGGAGAAATTACCCGCCAACAGTTGTTAGAAATTGCCGACGATTTAGCTATTGAAGTTAAAGACTTAGAAGCGGCGGAAAAGGACTGGCAAGAGTCAAAAATGGTCAGTTATAAGCGGCAAGAATTCGATCGCTTTCGTCGCGAGGAGCTAAAAAATAAAACCGTTCGCTATCTGATTATTAATAGTTTTTTTCTTACCATTAATTTAATTAGTGCTGGAACCATTTCTTGGGCAATTTATATCTTTTTGCTGATGGGTTTACCTCTTTCTCTCTCGGCTTGGAAAACTTTTCAAAATCAAGGGATTGCCTACGAAGAGGCATTTAAACGCTGGAAAATTAAGGAGGAAATGAAAGAGTCTTTTACCAATCTTTGGACACAAATTAAAAAGTTTTTACAGTTTTAATACTGTTGCCAAATTAAGCCTTTTTTGTTTTTGTGAACCACAGAGACACAAAGGACACAAAGTTGAGTTTTCCACGACTACTTAAGTAGCTGGTTATAATTAAATTAAAAATGAATTTTAGGTTCGATCCCCCCTGCCCCCCTTGATAAGGGGGGTGTCTGATCCCCCCTGCCCCCCTTGATAAGGGGGGTGCCGATAGGCGGGGGGATCTACCCTTGATAAGGGGGGTTTCTGATAATTTTTAACACATACCTACTTACTGTCATCAAAAATATCTAGCTGCTGCAGAGAGGGGGAATTATCCGACTTAACCGGTTTAATTTTCTTAATTCCTTGACGCAAACCGATCGCAATTTTACTATGTTTTTCGATTTGACCCATCACCTGCATGGCACGATCGATCACAGAAGCTGGTAAACCGGCTAATCTCCCCGCTTCGATACCATAGGATTTATCCGCGCCTCCCGGTCGTACCTGGTGCAAAAATACTATCTCATGGGGTAATTCTTTGACTGTTACCTGATAATTAGCCACATTCTCTAAAATTGAGGCTAATTCATTCAGTTCGTGGTAATGAGTGGCGAAAATCGTTCGCGATTGCAGTACCGTGGCTAAATACTCGGCCACAGACCAAGCTATGGATAAACCGTCAAAGGTGGCTGTCCCCCGGCCAATCTCGTCTAATAATACTAATGATCTGTCCGTGGCGTGATTGAGAATATTGGCGGTTTCGTTCATTTCCACCATAAAGGTGGATTGGCCAGTAGCGAGGTCATCCACAGCCCCCACCCGGGTGAAAATGCGATCGCAGATAGAGATTTTGGCCGACTTTGCCGGGACAAAACTGCCGGTTTGGGCCAACAATTGAATTAATCCCACCTGTCGCAGATAACAACTTTTGCCACTAGCATTGGGACCGGTGAGAATAATCAAGTCGGGGTATTCTAAACCTTCCTGATTGCCCAAATTAATCGAATTCGGCACAAAAAAGCCGGCCCCAAGGGATTGTTCCACCACGGGATGACGACCATCCTTAATATCGATAAGACGACCATCGGCGATTTCTGGGCGACAATATCCCTGATAAACGGCGATTTCTGCCAATGCTGCCAACACATCCAAAGCGGCGACTTTTGTGGCCACTTCCCGGATTTCTGGGGAAAATTCGGCCACTTGACGGCGTAAATCGCTAAAAATCTCGTATTCTAGATTATTTAATTCATCTACTGCCGTCAGAATTATATTTTCTTTCTCCTTTAACTCGGTGGTGATATAACGTTCCTCATTGACTAAAGTTTGCTTACGCACATACTCTTTTGGGGCGAAATCGGCTTTACTGCGGGGTAAACTGATATAATAACCGAAAGTTTTGTTATAATTAACCTTAAGATTACTAATACCCGTTCTTTCTTTCTCTGTCGTCTCTAGATTCTTAAACCAATCGATTACTTCCTGATAGTCGCGCCGCAGGGCATCCAATTGGGCATCAATTCCCTCGCGAATCACCCCCCCTTCCTTCAGATGCAGCGGAGGAGATTCCACCAGATGCGCTATCACCTGCTGGCCTAATTTTTCTAAATCGGCGGGAATTTGCTGTAAAGCTTTCAAATAGGGCGAATTTCCCGAAGCAACCAAAGCCGCTAAATCGGCTAATTTGACTAAAGATGCCGCTAGGGAAAGTAAATCGCGGGCGTTAGCCGTTCCTGCGCCAACACGACCGCTTAAACGTTCTATATCGTATATTTCCCTTAATTTTTGCCTAATATCTTGGCGCAGGGCAGGATTATCCTTTAACTCTTGGATAGTATCTTGACGGGCGCGAATACCGCGAGAATCTAAGAGAGGTTGCAATAACCAACGACGTAAAGCGCGACTACCCATGGCTGTACAAGTGCGATCAATCGCCCATAATAGAGAACCATAGAAGCTACCATCGCGCACCGTTTGGGTAATTTCAAGGTTGCGACGGGTTTGCCCATCTAAAATCAAAAATTCGGAGATAGAGTAGGTTTTTAAGGGTTGTAGGGGGACTTGATTGGCTTTTTGGGTATCTTCAATGTATTCTAATAGGCCTCCGGCTGCGCGAATGGCGAGGGGTAAATGTTCGCAGCCCATCCCCTCTAGGGAACGCATTTTATAGGTGATTAGGAGACGATTTTTCGCCTCTGTGAGAGTAAAGATAGTTTGGGGACGGAGAGAATAACAAAAACTATCGGGTAAACAGGGGGGGAGATGGTCGGATTTTTCCCCGGGGCGCAAAATACGGTTTAAATCGGGGGCATTGATGGGAAAAAGGATTTCCGAGGGCTGTAAACGGCTTAATTCTAGGCTTAAAGCCGTTAAATCACTGGCTTGGGTGGTGTAGAATTCTCCGGTGGAGATATCTGAATATGCTAATCCCCAATTTTCTCCGGTAATCACCACTGCGGCCAGAAAATTATTCTTTTTTGCGTTTAACATTCCCTCATCGGTGAGGGTTCCGGGGGTGAGAAGTTTGGTGATAGCGCGTTCTACGAGCCGTTTTTCGGCGGCTGCTTCCGTTGAATCCTCTACCTGGTCACAAATCGCCACCGCATAGCCTTTTTCCACCAATAAACGACTATAGCGCTCTAGGGCGTGGTGGGGAACCCCGGTCATGGCGACTCTCCCAATACCTTTACCCCCTTCCTTGCTGGTGAGAACTAATTCTAATTCTCTGGAGATAATCACCGCATCCTGAAAGAAGCACTCGAAAAAATCGCCCACACGATAGAGTAAAAGAGCATTGGGATAGGTTTCTTTTACCTCCACATAATGCTGGTACATGGGGGTGAGTTTACCGCGATCGAGTCCGCGATAATCACGATGGGGATCCTTATTGGTAGCCGGTGGTTCTAGGGGAAAATCCGAGGGGAGAGTCATGGGTCAAAGAAAGCTGGACAATGTTTTAATCAACTATTCCCCGCCCCTTGGCTGAGTGGGGAGTTTCTGACGCTTCTTCGTCGATGGCGGTTTTCTGCGTCGTGCTTTGGCTCGTTCCAAGCCTCTAATATAATTAAGCATAACCTGAGGGTTGGCTACATCGGCGTTGGGTTCTTCCGGTTTTCTTGTGTTACTTTTTGTCAAGAACTCTAGTCTCATAACCTTCAATTCTAATGATAGGATGAACGATCGAAGCTCTCCAGAGAAACCCTATGACTAGCTTACTGCGCGACTTTTGGTATGTGGCCACACCGGCAAATAAACTTAAACCCGGTCAGCTAATGGCCAAAAAAATGCTAGGTGAACCGATTGTTGTCGGTAGGAGACAGGATGGAGAAGTGTTCGCATTGCGGGATATTTGCCCCCATCGTGGGATTCCGCTGCACCATGGCTGGATTGAAGGGGATGGGGTGTTCTGTTGCTATCACGGCTGGAAATTTAACACTAGCGATGGCGTTTGTTCTGAGATCCCCTCATTAACTGAACACGATCGCCTTGATGTTAGCAGAATTTGTGTCACCAGTTATCCCTGTCGTGAAATACAAGGTCATATTTGGGTGTTTATTCCGGCAGACTCAAAAAGAGAAATTAATCAAGAAAATCTGCCTCCTGTGCCGACTATTAGCGATTTTGGCAAACTTACCCCCAAAGTAGCCGAAACTATCACTTTTGACTGCAATATTGACCATGCAGTGGTGGGATTGATGGATCCAGCCCACGGTCCCTACGTTCATACTTCTTGGTGGTGGCGCAGCGGTCCGCGCCAATTTCGGGTCAAGGAAAAACAATACGAACCTGTTCCCCTGGGTTTTCGTCTTGCTCCCTATGATATGCCCGTCAGTGCGAAACCCTATAAAATTTTGGGTAGTAAAGTATCGATTGAAATTGTTTTTGAATTGCCCTCGGTGCGTACAGAAATACTACGAGGTGATCGGCATTTAGCCTGTGCTTTTACGGCAATTACTCCCATCGATGAAAATCACTGCGAAGTCCATCAAAGTTTATACTATACGATTCCTTGGTTGGCATTTTTAACCCCTCTTTTGCGTTATTTAACCCGACAATTCCTCACACAGGATCGCGATGTGGTGATTAAACAACAGGAAGGACTTAGTTATCATCCAGCTTTGATGTTAATTGATGATGCCGATACCCAGGCCAAATGGTATTATCGCCTTAAGCAAGAATACGAGAAATGTCAAGCAGAAAAACGGGATTTTGTCAACCCCATTAAAGCACAGATTTTACGGTGGCGTAGTTAGAATTAAGTAGCTGGTTATAATTAAATTAAAAATGGATTTTAGGTTCGATCCCCCCTGCCCCCCTTGATAAGGGGGGTGTCTGATAATTTTTAACGCCTACCTACTTAGATCATTTTATTTAGGTTCTCACTAAGGATTTATTGACACTGGTTTCAATTTGATAAATAGAGGAAAGGACACTACCTTGATGATTATTGACTAGATCGTATTTAACTTCTTGTAAATAATTAAAAATGGCATCCCGCAAAATCGGTTTTTCAATGTTTACCGTATGCTGATAGTCCCATAAATCCCAAACTATCAAACCAATTCCCACGATTGGATCGATTAATTCTGCCCCAAAACTACTCGCTACTGCCCCACCGGTTTTAGTGGCAATTTTCGCCCCCGTTTTTCCCGCTAGGGACAAATAAACTGTACTGCCCACTTTCATCACTGGAATGAGAGATTTAATTCCTAAAGCGGTGGTGCCACCGACTAAAAGTTTAATTGATGTGTTAGAAATATTGCCCTCGGTATCTTGAATTGTTATGGCTATATCACTAAGATAACGCTCCCATTTGCCTTGGGGAATTTGATAACTAGCCTGAATATTCTCTAATTCATTGCTTAAATTACTGACATATAAATTAACTGTATCCCTAGTAATCCTCTCTAGACGCAATTGGGCCTCTTGGGGACGAATTACCCGTTTAGTAAACTCGGTTTGAATAGTTTTGGTCAAATTTTCTGCCACCACCTGTTCCGGGGGTGGATTATCTGTATTGACCCAGTGAGCGATCGAGGAGTATAATCCGCTTAAAAAGGCCTTGCCCTCAAATTGTTTTTGATTGAAATAGTTAAAATACCAAGGCAGAAAACCCTGATCTACCCGTGTCATCAACTCCTCCACCCATCCCTCAATTTCTCCTAGGGCGAAGGTTTGAGAATTTGCTCTCGCTGTCTGTAAAGCTTGGCTAATTTCCCGATCGATTTGACTGTTAGATTTTTTGTTTATACTGATGGGAATCTCTAGGTTAGTTTCGGTAGCAACCCTAGTTTTTAACGGTTCATTGCCGGCAGTTCCTAGCCAAATTTTCCCTAAGAGAGGCACGATAACCACTAGAACAACTATAGCCCAAATTAACGGGGTGATCGCCTTAATCAGTTGACTGATTGCCTGAATGCGGTTAGTTTTTTCACTATACTGAGGTGGCTCAATATTTTCTTGTGAATCTGGCCTGGAGTTCATCAGCTAACCTACTTAAAATTATTAGATCATTGTTCTCAAAAAACCGCAGAAACCCCAATTTTCTCAGCAGTAAACTGGAGAGGAAATTATCGGGTAAAAGTCCGCCAATACCCGATAAATATCGGCAATTTTAGCGAATTTCTGCCTTCATCCGCTCAAGGGTTTGCTGCATTTGGTCGAACATCATTTGGGGAGTCATACCAAATTGACCTAGTTGGGTTTTTAGCTGTTCTACGGTCATTTGGGCGGAAAAATCCTCAGATAATTCAAAACGCTTCATAAATATCTTGTAGCGTTCCATTAACTCCTCCATCCTATCGATAAAGATTTTTTTACCCTCTCGATCGAATTTCCCGTACTCGCTCCCTAGTTGTATGAGAGACTGATAATCTTCAAATAGCTGTCTAGCTTCCTGTTGAACCACTTCTGAGTCAAAGAATCCCATAATCTTAAAACGGCTTATCGTCGATAGTTATTCTCTCTCCCATTTTATTTTAGTCGGGGAAAAAGTCTAGCTCTAGTCGATTTACGGATTACCGTATTGGGGAAATTGAGAGGATTACAAAAGAAGCGAGCAACGTTAACCAGTCAGGGAAAACCGCTAAGTAGTGGTCTGTCAAAGCCATAATGACGGATAATGGGAGCGGTAAATTCAGCCTAATTTGTCCAATTATGCCCGCTAAAAAATATATCGTCTCTCTTCTCTAACGGAGAATCAACGCACCTCTGGGTAAGAATTGAGCCAAAAAGGGAAAACCGCTGCCGGAAAAATTAATCAGGATCGTCTCTTGCTAAAAGCAGATAAGTAATAGGGCAAAATTAACTTCTTGGTTAGCAGATGCACTCATGCAGGAGGTAGTTAGATATGTGTAATTAATTGCGTCTAGCTACTGATGAACAAGGGAATGGAGGGATTAAGGAGAAAAATCTATGGATCATACCGCAGAAAACTGGTACATTGTCCGGGAAAGTACTGGAATTTGTCAGATTATAGCCCTAGAAAACGGCCAAACCCCAGTTAATGGTCAATACTGGGGTCCTTTTGCCGAGCGGGGAGAAGCGATCGCCCGTCGGGTGGGTTTAATTCGAGCGGGCAAATGTCAACCTATTGTTTAGCGGTATTGGTGGGTGTTTTCTTGCCTTCAGTGATTTCTTTTTCCAAGATTTCAAAACCCTTCTTGAATTGAGGATCCTGGAAGGTTCCCACCCGATCCCTTTCCTCTTGAAGATTTTTGCGTTCTTCCTCGCTCAGTTCCGACTCCACATCAGGATGAATACCATCTTTATTGATGTCCCGTCCGTTGGGGGTGAGATACTTGGCAATTGTCACCGCTAATCCCGAACCGTCGCTAAGACTGCGTACCGATTGCACTAATCCCTTACCAAAGGTTTTCGTACCGACAATAACCGCCCGATCATGATCCTGTAAAGCCCCGGAGAGAATTTCACTAGCACTGGCGGAACCACCATCGACGAGGACAACTAGGGGTTTATTAGTCAAAGCTTGATTATTAGCCCGTTGACGTTCCGTCACCCCTTTGCGATCAACCGTAGAGACAATCAAACCATCGGGTATCCACATCCGAGCGATTTCGATGCTGGCGTAGAGTAAACCGCCAGGGTTAGAACGCAGATCGAGAATATAACCTTTCACCTCTTCGGTTTCCAATTCGCGAATCGCTTGACTCATATCGCCACTAGCTTGGGCGCTAAATTGATTAAGACGGATATAACCGATTTTACCGATCGGGGTGTTTTCCGTGTGGGCGCGCACTGGGTGAATTTCAATTTTGGCCCGGGTAAGAGTTAATTCTTTCTTCTCCTCACCCCGTTGAATCGTGATCTTAACGCTTGTCCCCACTTTGCCGCGGATCATGCTCACCGCTTGCTCTAGTTCCATGCCTTCGGTAGATTTACCATCGATAGCGATAATCACATCTTTAGGCAGCACACCAGCTTTAGAAGCGGGAGTATCTTCAATGGGTGAAACCACGACTAACTGCTTGGTTTTCTCGTCTTTGGTCAGTTGAATCCCTACCCCGGTCAATTCTCCCGATGTATCGATCTTCATATTGTTAAACTCTTTGGGATCCATAAAACGGGTATAGGGATCATTGAGAGTTTTCAACATCTCGCGGATAGCGGTGTATGCTTCCTCTTGATTTTTGTAGGAACGATTTAAATACTGATTGCGGATGGCGTTCCAGTCCGATTGATTAAAAGTGCCATCTAAATAAGTGCGGTTGATGATCTGCCAAACCTCATCAACGGTTTCCTTGGGACTTTCCTGAAAAAAAGCTTGACTTTGGGAGAGACGGAATCCCGCCCCCGTGACGGCGACGGTAGACAGGACCACTGCTGTAGCACCGAGAACAAGTCCGCGTTTGTTGATAACCATAGGTAATTTTCGGATAAATTAGGCTGTTCTTGCCGAAATGCTCTTTCTGGCTGACCGTCGAAATATCTTGGCAAAAAGGAGCGTTTAGGTTTACTGGAGACAGACAAAAGAACGCCTGTAGACTACTACTGTTATAACATTTATTATCTCTTTCTTTGTCAAACTGGTTATTTGAGTAGCGATCGAGTTGCCAGCAGCCCACCTCGCGACCTAAGATAACAGCAAAACTGCCCGATATTTTCCCTATGAGTGATCAAATCCTTTCTTCCCTCTCCCTGGAACAAAAACGACAAAACCTGCGCCACCAAAGGCGATCGAAGGTGTGGCAAGCCCTGGGTCGGTTTCTGGTGGTTAGTGGTTTAGCGGCGGGATTAGCTTGGGGGATGACTTCGCCCTATTGGACAATTACCAAGGCCGGACAGGTGGAAATCGAAGGCACGGAATTAATGTCGCCCGAGTCGATTCGTGCTTGGCTGAAATTAAGCTATCCTCTGTCTCTCTGGGAATTACCTACCCATCAATTGCGAGAAAAATTAGCGGCTATTCCCGCTATTGCCGACGTTAAGATCGAGCGGCAATTATTGCCCCCGAAAGTGATTGTTTCTATTCAAGAAAGAAAACCTGTTGCCCGTTGGCATTCCCATCAACAGCAAGGCTTTTTAGATGCCTCGGGAACGATAATTCCTCAAAATTATTATGGTCGAACTCTGCCCAAAACCCAATTACCTAGCCTAGAAGTGCTTGGTTACGACCGACAACATCAACAACAGTGGCAAAAAATTTATCCCTTAATTGATAACTTATCGATTAAAGTTACCGCCATCGATTGGCGCAATCCTAGTAATCTTGTACTAAAAACTGAGCTAGGACAGGTCTATTTAGGTTTTTATAAAGATAGATTGCCCGAAAAATTAACCGCTCTCGTACAATCGCGGCCATTGTCATCCAAGATACCTCTAGCGCGAATTCTCTACATTGACCTGAGCAATCCCGATGCTCCCACTGTACAATTAAAACCGCAGTTAGCCCCCATCGTTGCCAAAGTAACGGCAACTCGTCGGGATTAACGGCAGTTTATCAGCAAATAACCGCAATTATTCCCTTGAGGTATTGGCAAAAACCCCAAATTATGATTTTCTGAAAAGGAAACTGATACTGTGGATACTGGAACCGACATAATATTAGTGATAGTGTTAACAGCACATCTCTGATTTATCAAATCAATAACAGAATCTTGTACTAAGAGTGTTCCAATTCCAATGACATCGATTAATGAAATCGTTCCCACCTACCCCAATCTGAACAGTAACGATTATGCCAGTTCAGCTATGAGCGAAGATAATCATTACTATCAGAATAATACTGGAGTATCATTTTCTCGCCCCCATGAATCACAGATGACACCCCGAGAAGAAAGTCGTAGTAATCGCATCGTACCGAGCAATGTCGCCAAGATCAAGGTGATCGGGGTCGGCGGTGGGGGCTGTAACGCCGTTAACCGCATGATCGCCAGTGGCGTGACCGGAATCGAATTTTGGGCAATTAACACCGACGCCCAGGCCCTGGCCCACTCCTCCGCCCCCCAGAGGTTACAAATCGGGACAAAATTAACCCGCGGCCTAGGGGCGGGCGGCAATCCGGCGATCGGACAGAAAGCGGCGGAAGAATCTCGGGATGAAATCGCCCAAGCATTGGAAGGAACCGATCTAGTCTTTATTACCGCCGGCATGGGCGGCGGCACGGGAACGGGGGCTGCTCCAATTGTGGCCGAAATTGCCAAAGAAATCGGCTGTTTGACCGTGGGAGTTGTAACTCGTCCCTTTACCTTCGAGGGTCGTCGTCGCACTAATCAGGCCGATGAAGGGGTGGGTGGTTTACAAAGTCGGGTCGATACCCTGATTATTATCCCCAATAACCAGTTATTACAGGTAATACCCGCCGACACTCCCCTACAGGAGGCTTTTCGCGTCGCTGATGATGTGCTGCGGCAAGGGGTACAGGGGATCTCGGATATTATCACTATCCCCGGTCTGGTAAATGTGGATTTCGCCGATGTGCGGGCAGTGATGGCCGATGCGGGTTCGGCCCTAATGGGCATCGGCATCGGTTCCGGAAAATCTCGGGCTAAGGAAGGGGCGATCGCTGCTATTTCCTCGCCGTTACTGGAATCCTCGATCGAAGGGGCGAAAGGTGTGGTCTTTAATATCACCGGCGGTCAAGATCTAACCCTACACGAAGTCAATGCCGCCGCCGAAATTATCTATGAAGTGGTGGATCCCAACGCTAATATCATCTTCGGGGCAGTAATTGACGAGAAAATGCAGGGAGAAGTCAGAATTACCGTCATTGCCACCGGTTTTTCCGGCGATTCCCCCTCTCGTCCCACTGCTAACAAGGTGGTGATTAATACCCCCGCACCGAGTCCAGCACCCACTCCCGAACCACCAAAACAGGCGGGGTTAGATATCCCCGAATTCTTGCAACGTCGTCGTCCTTTTGATCGCTAACCTCCTATGACTGCCATTGCCCTCACCATCGCCGGTTCCGATAGTGGTGGCGGCGCGGGAATTCAAGCTGATTTGAAAACCTTCGCCTTCCACCGAGTTCACGGCACCAGCGCCCTTACCTGCGTTACCGCCCAAAATACCCTGGGAGTCGAGCGCGTCGAGTCCTTAAGTCCAGAAATGGTAACGGCCCAAATCGATGCCGTGGTCAGGGATTTCGCAGTGTCAGCGGTCAAGACGGGAATGCTGTTTAGTAGCGAGATTATCGAAGCAGTGTCCGAGGCGATCGAGCGCTGGCGTTTGACCAGTTTAGTGGTGGATCCGGTTATGGTTTCGCGGGTAGGAGCCAAATTAATTGATGATCGGGCTGTAGATAGTCTTTTGGATAGTTTAATTCCTCTGGCTTCGATTATTACCCCTAATCGTTACGAAGCACAGCTTTTAAGTGGCATCGAGATCAATGATTTTGAGGCGATGAAAGCGGCCGCCGCAATTATTTTCCAGAAGTCGGCCACACCGGTATTAGTGAAAGGTGGCGGCATGAAAGGTCGGCTGCGTGGGGTTGATATCTGCTTTGATGGGCAAGAATGGGAAACTTTTAAGACCAGAAGCGTCGAAACCAATAACACTCACGGGACTGGTTGTACCCTATCGTCGGCGATCGCCGCTAACCTTGCTTTGGGTGATGACCTGAAAATGGCGGTGAAAAAAGCCAAGGATTACGTTACTAACGCCCTCGATCATTCCCTCGCCATCGGTCACGGAACCGGTCCAGTGGGCCATTTTTACCGAAATTTTGGGTTAAAGCCCCGTCCTTTTAGGACGGCTTTTTAAACTATATCTTGTTAACTTAACTTTTATTGTGCTATACTGATTTTGTCTAAGTCCCCCCTGCGTAAAATGTTTGTCTTAGAGTTTAAAG
>NZ_JAPZSO010000050.1:0-12059 GCF_027531715.1 Microcystis sp. LE19-8.1F
GATTTGAAGGTTGGTGACACCGTTACCATAAATGGGAACCATCCCGAAGCCGCCGGCAAAACCTTCGAGGTCAGAGAGTTTAAGGGGAACGGCTGGATTCTCACCACCGACAACCGGCTATTTCACTGCGAGTTTTTTCTGCCCCGCGATCCGACCCCCGAACCTCACTTAACGAAATCCGGTCGGGAAGACCCCGCGCCCGAATACTTGGCCATCGCCCTGATCCGTACCGACGGCGGTACACAACCGAGGGCGATGATCGATCGACTCACCGTCGCCGAATATGCCGAGGATATGCGTTCCGGTGATCATTTTCCCCCCGTGTTGGTGTTCTGGGATGGCGGCGATTACTGGTTGGCCGATGGGTTTCACCGGCTGCTGGCCCCCCAGTCGCTGGAATTACCTGCAATCGCCGTCGATATCCGTCGGGGAACCAGACGCGATGCGATCCTCTACTCGGTCGGGGCGAATGCCCACCACGGTCTCAGACGCAGTAATGCCGATAAACGACGGGCGGTGTTGATGCTCTTGCAGGACGGGGAATGGTCGCGGTACAGTAACAACCGTATCGCCAAATTATGTTTTGTTTCCAGATTCGTTAAGTGAGAGACAGAGAATTTATCAGACTAAACACGGAACCATCTCGATCATGGACACCACTAACATCGGTCGGCATCGAAAATCGTTAAGTGAAAGAGAAGATGGGACGTTAACGGAAAATTCGTTAAGTGAGGATGAAACCCTAACGGAAAAATCGTTAGGTGAGGATGGGTCGGTTAAATCTACTCGGTTGACCGTGGGAAATTCCGTCACCGTTACCGGTGAGCATCCCAGAAAAGGACAGACGGGGGAGATAACCGCATTGCCCAATCCTTACGCGGCCATCATCCTTTTCGACGATGGCAACAGGGAAATATTAAGTTCGGACTTCCTTTCCCCAAAAACCGTCGATGTGGCCGCTAAATTTCAGGTCAAGGAAGGGCTGAATTACAGGGCGGGTAACGGCTGTGAGTGGTATGTCAGGGTAGAACAGGCTACTTGGGAGCGGCTGCTACGATATCGAAATCGCATCGGTACGGCAACCCTCGATGGGGCCATCAAACGAATGTTAGAAAGTATCGAGAACGACCAACCTTAACGAGCAGTCAACTCGGTTTGATTTGCTCACTTAACGAATTTTTCGAGTCTCTCACTTAACGAATCTTTAAGTGAGGGGAGAATTGATCGGACTGACCATAGATAAGGCCGATATCGGTTGGAATCTTTATTAACAAAAAAGTAAAAAACTTAAAAAAAGAGCAAATAATTGATAGGTATAGTTTTGAAAGAAGGAATCGAGGTCGGGGTCATGAAAGACATCCAAAGCCAAAACTATAAGGTGGTCTTCCTGGATTTTCGGGGAGTGTCCGATGAGGTACAGAGGCGGGTGAGTCGGGAGGCGCGAGAGTACAAGTTAATGCCAGTGGTCTGGGTTCAGTCGCCTCTGTATCGTTCCCTGACCGTCGCCGGACTGATCCACGAGGCTCGCCCTGGGGATGGGATTCAGGTCGATGACCATTTTTTTGCCCATTATTCGGAGAGGGAGTTCCAATCTCTAGATTTTCAGTACCGGAAACCGATTTTTTGCAGCATTCAGCCATTTCAGGCGGATTTAGTGAAGCGCGGTCGGTGCAATCAGCTTGACGTTCAATGTTATGCCACCGAAAATTTTCGCAACTGTATCGCCCTGGCCGAAAGACTCGATGCGGTGGTGAGTTTGTCGGAGCAAGATACTTTTAGATATAGAGAGCAACTGGGAGCGCGGCCTTTCAACGTTTTTTTATGGCCTTATAACTATCTTCCGCCCACACCGCGGGCGAAAGCCGTCCCGAAGCGCGGCAACCTCAAATCGAAAATCTCAACCTTCTGGATAGGGGTGAAAGTACGATCCCGTCCGCAACCCCGTTTTCCGACAACGTCCCGTTGTCGGGATGCCGAACGTGATAATCTAGGTATCGTAAAGCAGGATTTGCGTTCCCCTAACTATCTCAAGCTACTCCAGACGTAATATGATCAAATTGATGGTCTATAGGCGAGTCATAGGAGTTTGCCAATGATTATTGATCCCAAAAACGTACCGGGTGATACCAAGACCTATTATCCCGCTCCGTTTCAATATCTCGTAGCTGGTCGGATTAAGCAAGCATTAGGAAAAGCTGTCGGAATGAAAACTTTGGGGGTGACTCTAATTACATTGCCCTCCGGAGGCTGCTCGACCCTCAGACACTGGCATTTACAACAAGACGAATTTGTTTACATTATTGAGGGGGAAGTGACCTTGATCGACACGGCTGGAGAACACCTCCTAAAGCCCGGTATGAGGGCAGGTTTCCCAGCTGGGCAAGAAGATGGACACCAGTTAATCAATAAATCGAATTCCAACGCTGTCTTACTTCAGATCAACCATAAAACTCCTAATCAGGAAATATACTATCCTGACGACGATATATTTTTCAAAGAAGTTTCTGATGGTTGGATTGTCACTCACAAAGATGGCACATTATGGGAAAGCTAAGATAACAGTCAAAGTTTAGAAATCTGGTTTCTATCATCCTATCCCTCTCAACAAACATGAAAAAAATTCTGTTTATCCTGCATAAAGCAACCACAAATCCTGGACCAATTGCCGAGATTTTATCCGAGAGAGGTTATCAGATTGAGAAGCGAACTCCCAGAGAAGGAGAGCAACTTCCGTTGACGCTGGATGACTATGAAGCCGCTATTAGTTTTGGGGGAGCCATGAGTGCTAATGATTACGAAAAATCCCCCTTTATTCGTGCTGAATTGGACTGGATTTCCACAACTGTTCTTAGTTCAAATAAGCCCTTTTTAGGCATTTGTTTGGGCGCTCAATTGTTAGCACGGGTTTTAGGAGCCACTGTAGCAAAACATCCTCAAGGTGAAGTTGAAATTGGCTATCATCTTCTGACTCCTACCCTAGCAGGACATCAATATTTTAATTCTGCGTGCTACTTCTATCATTGGAATTCGGAAGGTTTTGACATCCCATCCAGTGCAGTCAGACTTGCATCGGGCAGTATTTTTGAAAACCAAGCATTTCGCTATGGGGAAAATGCTTTTGGTGTACAATTTCATCCAGAAATGGTTCAAAGCACATTAGAACGATGGCAACGGACAGAAACCGAAGTAAAATTACCGAATGGTCATTCCTGGTCTGAGCAAATTCAAGACCATATTAAGTATGCTCCATTCGTCAAAAATTGGCTGAATGATTTTTTTTCGGGTTGGTTAGGATAAAGAGAGCTATCAACATTCATAAGTAGTCGTGCAAAATAAATTTCCTAGTGAAGAAAGGCACTCATGCACTCATGCAAGAGGCAAGGGGGGGTTAGATATGTGTAATTAATTTTGCTTAGGTACTTAATTTATAAAATGAACGACATGACACCCGAAACCTTGCAACTCCTCGCTCAACGTAGTGGCGTGCAGCTTAAGCCTGAAGAAATCGAGCCATTATGTCGCGTCTATGTCAAATTAGAACAGATGAAACTCCTAATCCGCAAACCTCGCGATTACAGTAACCAATTCGCCCATAAATTTCAAGTACATTAGACCTAACGAGAAATCCCTGTACTCCTTGCTCAATCTAAAATCTAAAATCTAAAATCTAAAATCCAAAATTATGAGCCAGTTGTACTACTTGAGCATTTCCGAAGCGGCTCACCTCATCTCCACCAAGCAACTGTCCCCAGTCGAGTTAACCTGCACCTTTTTGACTCGGATTGAAGCCCTCAATAATCACCTCCACGCCTTTCTTCTCGTCACCCCTGAACTAGCAATTACTGCTGCACAAAAAGCTGAAGCCGAAATTATGCGAGGGGACTACCGGGGGGCACTACACGGGATTCCCGTCGGGGTTAAAGATGTGTTTGATACAGCGGGAATTCCCACCACTGCTCAATCGCGACTGCTGCAAACTCGCATTCCTAGCCAAGATGCCACCGTTGTCCGTCGTTTGTCCGAAGCGGGAGCGATTTTGCTGGGAAAATTAGCCACGAAAGAATTTGCTGGAGGCGGGCCTTCCTTCGACCTATTTTATCCACCAGCGCGAAATCCCTGGAATTTGCATCACGTCACGGGCGATTCCAGCACTGGTTCAGGCGCTGGGGTCGCCGCCGGATTGTGTATGGCCGCCTTGGGGAGCGATACCAGCGGCTCGATTCGAGAACCTTCTGCTTTCTGCGGTCTGGTAGGTCTCAAACCTACATACGGCCGCGTCAGTTGTGCGGGAATGATTCCCCAGTCTCCCTCCCTCGATCATGCGGGGCCGATGACCTGGACGGTGCGGGATAATGCCTTACTGCTTCAAGCGATTGCTGGTTACGATGCCAATGATCCGGCGAGTGTCGCCGTTGCTGTCCCTGACTTCACTGGCGATTTAGAAACCGGGTTGAAGGATCGTCGGATTGGCATTGTTCGTCATTTTTATGAGCGCGACGAACTAGCAGATATCGAGGTTTGTGCCGCCCTTGAGCAAGCTTATATTATCTTGGAAGAGTTGGGCGCAGAATTAGTAGAAATCGAATTGCCAGCTTTAGCAGAATTTATCGCTTGCTGTCAAATTATTATGCTCTCTGAAGCATTTACTATTCACGAACAAGACTTACGACAGCGACCCCATTTGTACGGGGAAGGATTACGCGGTCTTTTGTTGATGGGAGCTTTTATCAGCGCTGCTGATTATTTGCAAGCCGTCCGTCGTCGCCAGGAACTATGTTTCGCGGTAGAACAAGTAATGAAAAATGTAGATGTCTTGGTAACAGCAACAGAATTTCGAGCCGCACCTCTTATTGTTAAAACGCGAAACCTTGATGAGGCAATTAGTGCCGATCCCTTGATGCCATTTAGTGTGACGGGTTTGCCAGCACTAGCGGTTTGTTGTGGATTTAATCAGAAGGGTTTGCCGTTGTCAATGCAAATTATTGGTAAGCCTTTTGAAGAAGCGACAGTGTTAGCAATCGGAAATGCTTACGAACAAGCTACCCCTTGGCGCAAATTGCGTCCAGAGTTGAACATTTAATCATAATATTTTTTCCAAGAACTGTCGAGCGCGTTCCTGCTTGGGTTGAATAAAAAACTCTCTTGGGGGCGAATCTTCAATCACTTTTCCCTCATCCAAAAATAAAATGCGATCAGCAACTTCCCGCGCAAAGCCCATTTCATGGGTGACAATGATCATCGTCATTCCCGTGTGAGTCAGGGCTTTAATCACGTCTAAGACTTCTTTAATCATCTCTGGATCAAGAGCCGATGTTGGTTCGTCAAATAACATGATTTCCGGGTTCATGGCTAAAGAGCGGGCGATCGCAACTCGCTGCTTTTGTCCACCGGATAACTGAGCGGGATAAACCTCTATCTTATCTGCTAATCCTACTTTTTGAAGCTGATGAATGGCTTCTTGTCGCGCCACTTCCGGCGAAAGTTTTTTGACTTTCACTAAAGCATACATGACATTTTTTAAAGCGGTCATCTGGGGGAATAAGTTAAACTGTTGAAATACCATGCCAATATTTTGGCGGATCTTGGCAATATTAATTTTTGGATCGGTAATTTCCACTCCCTTAAAATAAATCTTTCCCGCACTGGGCATTTCCAAGAGATTTAGGCATCGTAAAAAAGTTGATTTTCCCGATCCTGAAGGTCCAATAATTGCCACGACTTCCCCAGATAAAATTTCTGTAGAAATACCTTTGATAACCTTAAGGTTTTGAAAAGATTTACAAAGATTTTCAACTTTAATAATCACACTGCGATCATGGTATAGCATTTTCACCCTAGTTACTCCGTTGAAGTCGCTTTTCTAAAATGTGACCGCTCCAGGTTAAGAGCATCACCATCAAATAATAAATCGCCCCAGCAAATAGAAGCGGTTCAAAGTAAAGATATTTTTCAGCCCCAACAATCTGAGCGCGACGAAACAAATCAGTAACCCCAATGGTAGAGACTAAAGCTGAATTTTTTAGTAATGCGATCGCCTCGTTAACCAGGGCGGGCAAAATATTCTTTAAAGCTTGGGGTAAAATAATATCTACCATCATCTGCGGGTAAAGCACACCTAAAGATAAAGCGGCTTCTCGTTGTCCAACATCTACAGATAAAATTCCCGCCCGAATTGTTTCTGAAATGTAAGCGCCGGAATTGAGGGTAAAAGTTGCTACTCCGGCGAATAAGGCAGAAATATTGTATCCTGTTAATTGTGGTGTTGCATAATAAATAATCGCGATTTGCAGCAGCATTGGAGTCCCGCGAAAGATCGAAGTATAAATTCGAGCAAACCAAATCAGAGGGGCTATCCGAGAAATCTTAAATAGCGCCAGGATCGTTCCCCAAATCAAGCCAAATATTGCTGATAGAGCAGTAAATTGTAAGGTTACGCCAATACCTTTAACAATAAAAGGTAGACTGGGAATAATTTGAGCAAATGAAAAAATCCCAGAAAGCTGATTTTTCTTCGGCTTTGGTGGTGGTTGATTGAGCCATGTTTTCGCTAATTGGTCAATTTCTCCCCTTTGTTTCATTTGCTTTAAAACCGAGTTAAAGCGATCACGCAGTGGCGAGCCTTTCGGAAAAGCGATGGCATATCCCAAAGGTTCTAAATTAGGAATAATGTGATATTCTAATTGGGGATTTTGTGCGATAAACCCTGGCGCAACTGTACTTTCTACTAAAGCGGCATCTAAACGTCCTATCTTTATTTCTTCGATAAGATCGCTCATTTTTGTGCGGCTTTCAAGAATTACACCAGGAATTTTTTTTGCTCTCTTTTCTTGGACAGAAGCTAAAGCAACCCCCACTTTCTTACCATGCAAATCTTGGTCAGTTTTGAGGCCACTTCCCTTGCGAGAAACAATCGTACTTTTGGTTTCGTAATACAAATCAGAAAAATCTACATTTTGCTTGCGTTGTTCAGTGGGAACCATACTAGCGACGGAAAAATCAGCCCGACGAGACTGCAAAGCCGGAATAATCCCATTAAAATCTGTATCGAGAATTTCAATTTTATAACCGAGATAATTGGTAATTCTCTTGGCTAGATCGATATTAAAACCAATAATTTCGTCGCTTCCTGTTGCTGTATCTCGATAATTAAAGGGAGGATACTCTGATGAAGTAGCCAGGATTAATGCCGGGCGAACCTCTGTTTTAGCTATCACAATTCCTGGCTGATTCTGTCCATTTCTTAACAGTAATATGAGCGTCAATATGACACAAAAAAAAAGAAAAAATACTCTTTTATGTTGGTTTTTATACAATTAGATATACTCCACCTTTAATTCTAATTCTTCTAACAGTGACCGAGCAATTGGTTGCCAATTCAAAATTTGTCGGACATGAGTATTAGAAAGCTGTTGATCAAGTACCAGCCCATCTGCTAAGAGTCCAATTTGCTGGCGTGCTGCTTCCAGAGATTGTCCTTGAATTCGACCAGAAATACCGGCTGCTTGACTGGCTAAACGAGCAATTTCTCGTAAAGACAAAGAACATTCATCTACAACATTAAAAACCATTCCCCCTGGCGATTGTTCAATCACTTTAACATAACAACGCGCCAAATCTTCAACATGAACCAAAGCCCAGTGATTGTCTCCTGTCCCGACAAACTGCACTACCCCATTGCTTCTACCGCCGGCCACCAGTTGTCCCACCAGCCCTCCACCACGACCATAGACCATCCCGGGACGCAAAACAACCGACCGCACCTGACGCTCTTTCGCCGCCAAAACCTGCTGTTCAATCTCTGAACGCCAAGCCATCAAAGGAATAGGATTAAGCGGCGGTTGTTCGTTAACATCTGAGTTAATATTGCCCAAAATCCAGGTTCCACTGGTGTAGATAAATGCCTTTCCTGTTCCACTCAAAGCTGACAACATTTCCGTAACAGCGATGCGATCGCAATTCGGCATTTTCTCATCTTTCGTCGCTGCTGTATGAATCACTCCATCCACCTGACACAGCGCCTCTATCCACTTCAGCGGTTGGTGTAAATCTCCCCGCACTACTTCAATCCCAACAGCCTCTAAACTTTGAGCCGCTTGCTCTGAGCGAGCTAAACCGATAACCTGATGTCCGACTGTTTGTAGGGACTCAGCTACGGTACTACCAATGTATCCGGTTGCTCCGGTGAGAAAAACTTTCATATATTAGTAAATAATTTAACTTTTAACGGGAGATCAACTCTTGGCAACGATCGCAATTTTTGGAGTAGGGGATATCGGTCAGTCGATTCTACGGGGTCTGGTGACCTATCCAGAAGTGAGCCGGATTTGGGCTTTCAGTCTGAATGTTCAGCGTCTTGAGTCTATAGTAGCCGATATCGCCACAATAGCCTATTATCGCGATCGCCACCTAGACATCCAGTTTCAATCCCTCGATTTACGCAATCTCCCTCTGCTCTCGGAAACTTTAGCCAAGAGCCGACCTGATGTAATCGTCAATACTACTACCCTACGAGCCTGGTGGGTGCCAATGCCATTTCCACCGGAAATCCAGCGTCAGTTACAACTAGAAGCACGCCAGGGTCCTTGGCTACCGCTTCATCTCACCTTGACCCTCAACCTGATGAAAGCGAGACAGCAAGTACTCCCCAATACCCCGGTAGTGAATCTTGCTCTTCCCGATCTCGTCAATCCCGTTTTAAATCAACTCAATTTAGCTCCTACCTGTGGCGCAGGAAACTCTGAGTTTCTGCACGCAGCGATCGCCAATATCGTCTCTCGTCGTTTGGGAATTCCGCCCAAAGAAATCATCGTAGAAATGGTCGCCCATCATTTTCACTGTAATTATTTTTGGGGGAATTTAGCAGCGGTTGAATCTTTAGAAAATCGACCCTATTGGCTCAGGGTTTTTCATGGCGGAACCGATATTACGCCCGAACTAAATCCCCATACCTTGTTACAGTTGGCGGGACAACAACTTCCCCGCGGCCGAGTGATGGCGGTTCGGACAGGAGAATCGGCGGTGAAAAATATTATGCGTTTAGTGAGGAATGATCCGACCCGAACTCATGTTTGCAGTCCCCTGGGTCATAGTGGGGGGTATGATGTTCGCTTGAGGTGCGCTTACCCTGAAGTTCTTTACCCACGCCATTTGTCTCTAGAAGCAGCCCAACAGATTGAAGCGCAAGGACTGATTGGCGATGGGATTGAATCGATTGAAGCGGACGGTGAAGTGATTTTTACTGACCAAGCAAGTGCTGCGATGAACCGAATTTTGGGATACGATTGTCCCAGACTTAATCCGGCGGATGCTCCGGCGCGGGCTGTTGAGTTGATCGAACGTTTAGAAGCTGTTTGAAAAGTTAAAGGAATGCCTAACCAGCTTGAGATTTAGGCTTTAATCGTCGAACCATTAAATGTACCATAGCAGCAAAAATCATCATTTCGCTAGTCGTGGGCAAAAATTCATAATCTTTACCTAAAATGTCGGATGAATGCCCCCGCTACATTTTTCGACAAGATACTCACCTTTGCGGGGGATGAAATCCGACCAGAATAAGCTGTTCGTAATTTAAATTGCTTGTTGAGACGAGGCACTCTTGCACTCTTGCACTCTTGCAACAGTAAAGGGATTGGGGGAGGTTCGGCTAATCTAAGAATAAGCGGTTTAAATGCGTCTTAGCTTATCAATCCCATCGTATCGACTAAAATCGTTCGCTTGCGTCCTTTGACCTTCTTGCCGCCATCAAAACTGATGTCTTCTCCACCACTTGCCGTTTTCACTGATTGACTATCGACACGAACCGCGCTCGGTTGGGCATTTCTTCCTGCTTGTAGCCGCACCATCACTCGCAATTCATCGTTTAGTCTCTGCCAAGTGCCATCTGCTTCCCAATCCCGAAAATAGGTGTAAACACTCTGCCATTTTGGCAGGTCATGGGGTTCTAAAATTTGCCACTGGTCATCTGTGAGGTCTGTGTCGTATGATAGTCCTATCATTTTTGGGGTCTCCTTTTAGACCCTTCTACTCTACAACCATCTTTTCAAATAGGTTCTTGGAAAAATATCACGATGAGTGCTGAGGTAAATTTATTTTCGCCCGTCAAGCTCGGTACATACACCCTGCGAAACCGAATTGTGATGGCTCCTTTAACGCGCAATCGAGCCGGACTGGGAAACACTTGTGGACCCCTCAATGCTCTCTACTACGCGCAACGGTCTTCCGCTGGCTTGATTATTGCTGAGGCTTCCCAAATTTCTCCTCAAGGAGTGGGATTTCCCCATACCCCAGGAATCCATTCAGTCGAACAAGTCGAGGGATGGAAACTGGTAACGCAAGCTGTCCATGAGCGAGGAGGGTTAATTTTTCTTCAACTATGGCACGTTGGGCGCATTTCCCATCCTGACTTGCAACCTCACGGTCATCTACCTGTTGCTCCGAGTGCGATTGCCGCAACTATTGGTATGGCTTCTACAGAGGACGGAGAGCGCCCGTTTGTTACCCCTCGCGCCCTGGAAATTGAAGAGATTCCTGGGATTATTCAAGATTATCGTCATGCGGCTAAGAATGCTATTGAGGCTGGATTTGACGGTGTGGAAATTCATAGCGCTAATGGCTATTTGCTGGATCAGTTTCTGCAAGATGGTTCAAATCAACGGACAGATTGCTATGGCGGTTCCTTGGAGAATCGCGCTCGCTTACTCATGGAAGTAACGGAAGCAGTTGTCGAGATCTGGGGTAGCGATCGGGTGGGAGTTCGCCTTTCCCCAAGTAATCATTATTACAGTATGTTTGATTCCAACCCTCAAGCCTTGTTTAGTTATGTGGTCAAGACTCTCAATAATTTTGATCTTGCTTATCTACATTTGATTGAACCCCGATCAAATACGGATGCTTTTAATCGCTGGGTTCAACGAGATATCGACCCCAACGAACCGGAAGTGGGGTTGCCCTGTCGCTACTTCCGTCCTCTTTTTAAGGGGACGATTATTTCAGCAGGAGGTTACGATAAGGATCTCGGAAACACTGTTTTAGCCGCCGGATATGCCGATCTCATTGCTTACGGTAGGCTCTTTATTTCTAACCCAGACTTACCTGAAAAATTTGCTCTAAATGTCCACTTAAATTCTTATAATCGAGCAACATTTTTTGGTGGAGATGCTACAGGCTATACTGACTATCCATTCAGCTAATAATCGGGAAAAATCAAAAACCAGGGCGAAGGTAGAACACGTCTTTGGAACATGGGTAATGAGTATGGGGGGAAAATTGATGGACATCTCCAAAAAATGGCCAGATCAGACAGTGATGCAATTCAGACTTGAATTGGCCTTTTATTTGTATGAAAGCTTGGTTTTTAAGTGAATCAAGTCGAGTTAATAAAACACGCATATCAATATCACCTAGTTCGGATAGTTCTAAAGATTCTATTTTTAAATCTTCAACTTGAGGGAAAATATTTAAAAACTTTCTCTTTATTATCTCGAACGTATCGGGATATTTGTGATAAGTAGAGTTCTTGCATAATTAGGGTTTGCTGGAAAAGTTTGTTGGTGGGGTTAGGAGTCAGTAGCCGGTCGTCAGGCTTCGGCCGAAGCCTGGCTCCCTGACAGGGGGACAAGCAAGCTGAAAAGCTTATGTAGCATGGAATACAGACACAGACTCCCAAAAAAGATCAGTCATATTTACCATATATGACCTAAATAACGAAAATGATAAGTGAACTATACCAGAAAGTGTGAGAAAATGAACTGGGACGAGCCAGATATCTACTAGAACTCTTGCAAATTAATTATATGTTATAATGATGGGTTAACTAATTTTTTTGGGAAAATTAGTTAACCAGTACATTCGTCCTGAATGAAAACTTGAAGTTTAACTTTTAACTCAAAACTCTTTAGATATGCTTTAATTTGGTTATCAAAACCTCTTTATTTAAGCGGCACAAACTATCTCAATTTTTATAATTGAGAATAAATTCTCCTTGACTTGATTAATCTTTAGGCAACTTTTAAGAAGCTGCTATACCTATCCCTAACTCACAGTTATAAATAGCCGCCAAC
>NZ_JAPZSO010000064.1:0-57377 GCF_027531715.1 Microcystis sp. LE19-8.1F
GTGACACTGTACCTAATACGACTGCACACCGCTATAAGCTAGTGAGGTACACATATTTTTCTTCCCTTTTGACTTTTGCCTCTTGCCTTTTGCCTAAAACCCATAACTTTTGTACCTCAGCAGACTGAAAAACGCTATATGCCCTTTTTTCGATAAGATAAGCTGATCACCTTAACTCCAATAGAACCAAACTTGGGAACTTTCTTTTCACTGATTACTGTTTACTGTTCACTGCTCACTGAAAAATTCCCCATTACCCTATTCCCTGAAAACCGGATGAAGCTAGGCTTTAAGATCGATCGATATTGGTGAATAATTCAGGATCGAGGGTGGGTAGTTCGATATCTTTTTCTGCTGGGGGAGAGGCTAACTGGAAGCGATTTAAAGTTTGTTGAATGCGATCAAAAATGGTGATTTTTTGCTCGCTATTGTTTTGGGGTTCGGGAATAGGTTCCATTTCTACCGGAGGCTGAACCCGAGGGGCCGGTTCGTTAATCTCTTTTGTCTCTGGTATGGTGGTTAGGGGAGATTCGATCGCTTCGGGGGTTTCCTCGACCTTTTCGATTGTTTCTGTCTCTACTGGTTTTTCTTCCACTATTGGGCTTTCTGGCTGAATAACAGGGCTTTCTGGCTGAATAACAGGGGTTTCCTCAACTATTGGGGTTTCTTCTTCCTCAATAACAGGGGTTTCCTCAACTATTGGGGTTTCTTCTTCCTCAATAACAGGGGTTTCCTCAACTATTGGGGTTTCTTCTTCCTCAATAACAGGGGTTTCCTCAACTATAGGGTTTTTTTCCTCCTCAACTATAGGGGTTTCTGGCTCAATAACGGGTGTTTCTTCCTCTAGACTAGGAATAGTTTTATAGTTGGGATCAACAATGCTACGGGCAATTGTAGGGGATAAATCGCCACGGACTAATTGACTAAGACCGTCTTGGTAAGAGGGATCAAAGCTAATCACGCGCACGCTGGTATTAAACTCGTTTTCGATTTTATTTCCCTTACCATCGATGAATTCTAGTTGTACCCAGTTATTGCCCTTGGCAAAACCCTTGAGATAGATTGGTTCCCAAGTATCAAGCAGAAAACTTTCCCCGTTGACAGTGACACGAATGCGCCAATCTTGAAGATTATTATCCCCGTTGGCAGTATTGGACAGACGTAGAGGAGCATTACTCAGATAAAAATCGAGCAGGATCGGTTCTGCACCGTAGATTCCCTGCGGACTACTGTAGGTTAATAGGGGTAAGTTGTGATCAGGGGCATTTTTGCCTGTTTTTGTCAGAATATGAAAGGTTGTTTCAGCGAAGGCACCATCATTTTTAAAACTTTCCTGCCAAGGCCGCAGGGCCAAGACGCGGAGGGTGTGAGTACCGGGAGCAAGATTTTCTAGGATAATCGGTTGCTTGAGGTCGTAAATAGCTGCTGCTGGTTCATTATCGACAATTAGGCTCAAGTGGGGTCCTAATTTCAGGGTATCGTCTTGGAAAATTGGCAGCTCTGACACTTGTAGTTTAACTGTCACCTGAGGGTCATCGAAAACTTGTTCGGCCAGAGGACTGAGAATCGTTACTTGGGGAGCGTAACGATCTAAACTGGGGCGCAGTTCCTGAATTAGGGCCGGGGGGGCAACCTCAGAAATGCGTCCTTGGAGGACGGGAAGATGAGGGGTTTCGGAAGTGGGGAGATTGGTAGCCGTCAGGCGATCGCCACAGGCGGTTAACAGGGTGGTCAGTAAACCGATCACAAGACATATATGAAGGGTTTTGACTGGGATTAATTTATGTAGTAGGGATAGCACGTTCCTCCTAGAGCCAAGGCCAAAATCTATACAAACCATTGATTTTTGCTAGAGTCATTGAATGCTCCGGTGTCAGCAAAAGCGCGAGAAGATGAGGTCATGGCCTCAATTTTACAGAATTGTTTGATTGTTTTTTGAGAATCTATCTATTGAATTTTCTATATGGTCTGATCGGGGAGAAAAGGGGGAAATTGGCTTCTGGAGCGACAATTGATAAACTTTTGTAAAGAAAAATCACCGGTCTGACCCTGACTAAGACCGTCCATAGCAGAAAATGTCTCTCCTATCAAGGATTGAGAGAATTTTAATTATTGTTAAGCATAACGAACAGACAAGAGAACAAAGACTTATCATCTACTATTGATGCTTTCGACTGGAATCTCACCCAAGAGGAAAGTCAAGCGACATTAACAAAAGGTGGGTCAGATTTCAACTTGCCTTTTTTAGGTTAAAAAATCTATCCTCAAATAAAACGCTAAGTCTATTGTCGAGAGAGGAGAATCCTCATGGCACTCCCCCCCAAAGCGGTAGCTAAAGTGATTGTAGATAAAGACCCAGTACCTACTTCCTTTGAGAAGTGGGGGCAACCGGGGCATTTTGATCGCACTTTAGCCAAAGGACCCAAAACCACTACCTGGATTTGGAACCTACACGCCAACGTCCACGATTTTGATAGTCAAACCAGCGATCTAGAAGATATTTCTCGGAAAATCTTCAGCGCCCACTTCGGACATCTCGCCGTTGTCTTCGTTTGGCTGAGTGGAATGTACTTCCACGGCGCGAAATTTTCTAACTATGAAGCTTGGTTAACCAACCCGCTGGCCATCAAACCCAGCGCCCAAGTGGTCTGGCCGATCGTCGGTCAAGGCATCCTGAACGGCGATGTGGGCGGTGGTTTCCACGGTATTCAGATCACCTCTGGTCTGTTCTACCTCTGGCGCGCCTCCGGGTTCACCAACAGCTATCAGCTATACTGCACCGCTATCGGTGGTTTAGTTATGGCGGGCCTGATGCTGTTTGCTGGTTGGTTCCATTACCACAAAAGCGCACCGAAACTGGAATGGTTCCAAAACGTGGAATCGATGATGAACCACCACTTGGCGGGTTTACTCGGCTTAGGTTCCCTAGGTTGGGCCGGTCATCAGATTCACGTTTCTTTACCGGTGAACAAACTCCTCGATGCGGGAGTCGCTCCCCAAGATATCCCCTTGCCCCACGAGTTCATCCTCGAACCGAGCAAGATGGCGGATTTATATCCCAGTTTCGCCCAGGGTTTGACCCCCTTCTTTACCCTTAACTGGGGTGCTTACTCGGATTTCCTCACCTTCAAAGGTGGCTTGAACCCCGTGACCGGTGGTCTCTGGCTTTCCGATACCGCTCACCATCACTTGGCGATCGCTGTATTATTCATCATTGCCGGCCATATGTACCGTACCAACTGGGGTATCGGTCACAGCATGAAGGAAATCCTCGAAAACCACAAAGGTCCCTTCACCGGTCAAGGTCACAAAGGACTGTACGAAATCCTGACCACCTCTTGGCACGCCCAGTTAGCGATTAACCTGGCTCTCTTAGGTTCGCTAACCATCATCGTGGCCCACCATATGTACGCCATGCCGCCCTATCCCTATCAGGCGACTGACTACGCCACCCAACTATCCTTGTTTACTCACCACACTTGGATCGGTGGCTTCTTAATCGTCGGTGCGGGAGCGCACGGAGCGATCTTCATGGTACGCGACTACGATCCGGCCAAAAACGTCGATAACCTGCTCGATCGGGTGATCCGTCATCGCGACGCAATTATCTCCCACCTGAACTGGGTATGTATTTTCCTCGGCTTCCATAGCTTCGGTTTATACATTCACAACGACACCATGCGGGCTTTTGGTCGTCCCCAAGATATGTTCTCGGATACGGGAATTCAACTACAACCCATCTTTGCCCAATGGGTACAAAGTCTCCACACCCTAGCCCCCGGCAACACCGCTCCTAACGCTCTCACTACCGCTAGTTATGCTTTCGGTGGCGACGTAGTAGCAGTGGGTGGCAAAGTGGCCATGATGCCGATCACTCTCGGTACTGCCGATTTCCTCGTGCATCACATCCACGCCTTCACCATCCATGTAACCGTGTTGATTCTCCTCAAAGGGGTTCTCTACGCTCGCGGTTCCCGTCTGATTCCCGATAAAGCGAATCTCGGTTTCCGTTTCCCCTGCGATGGTCCCGGTCGCGGCGGTACCTGCCAAGTTTCAGGTTGGGATCACGTCTTCCTCGGCCTGTTCTGGATGTACAACTCCCTCTCGGTCGTAATCTTCCACTTTAGCTGGAAAATGCAGTCCGATGTCTGGGGAACCGTCGCCCCCGATGGCACTGTCACCCACGTTACCCTCGGTAACTTCGCCCAAAGTGCCATCACCATCAACGGTTGGTTACGGGATTTCCTCTGGGCGCAAGCGGCGCAAGTCATTAATTCCTATGGCTCCGCCCTGTCTGCCTACGGAATCATGTTCCTAGCCGGTCACTTCGTCTTCGCGTTTAGCTTGATGTTCCTGTTCAGTGGTCGCGGCTACTGGCAAGAATTAATCGAGTCGATCGTCTGGGCGCACAACAAGTTAAGAGTTGCCCCCGCTATCCAACCTCGCGCCCTGAGCATCATTCAAGGTCGTGCCGTTGGTGTGGCTCACTACCTCTTAGGCGGTATTGTCACCACTTGGGCATTCTTCTTGGCCAGAAGTCTCTCGATTGGCTAAACTTGCCTATAAGGGCTTGCCAGTCCCCCGGGGATTGGCAAGACTAGGCTGAACCAGCGTCGATTGACCGATACCTCTGTAAGCGTTTCCTATTACAGTGGGTGAATTTAAAAAAGGAAATAACCAGCACTCGTGTAAGAGCCTCAGTTATTTAGAGAGGAGAATTTCCTAAACAGCTATGGCAACTAAATTCCCTAAATTTAGCCAAGATCTAGCCCAAGATCCGACCACCCGTCGGATTTGGTACGGGATCGCCACAGCCCACGATTTTGAAAGTCATGATGGCATGACGGAAGAGAATCTCTACCAAAAGATTTTCGCGTCGCACTTCGGCCACATTGCAATCATTTTCCTGTGGACTTCCGGTACTATATTCCACGTCGCTTGGCAAGGTAACTTCGAGCAGTGGATCAAAGATCCCTTAAACATCCGTCCCATCGCCCACGCGATTTGGGATCCCCAGTTCGGTAAAGGTGCTGTGGATGCCTTCACCCAAGCTGGCGCTTCTAATCCGGTTAACATCGCCTATTCCGGGGTTTACCACTGGTTCTACACCATCGGTATGACCTCCAACCAAGACCTATACCAAGGTGCGGTGTTCCTGCTGATTCTCTCGGCGATTTTCCTCTTTGCTGGCTGGTTACACTTACAACCTAAGTTCCGTCCTAGCCTCGCTTGGTTCAAAAACGCTGAATCTCGCCTGAACCACCACCTCGCCGCTCTGTTCGGTGTTAGCTCTCTGGCTTGGACCGGACACCTCGTTCACGTTGCTATCCCCGAATCCCGCGGTCAGCACGTTGGTTGGGACAACTTCCTCTCCACTCCCCCCCACCCGGCGGGTTTACTACCCTTCTTCACCGGTGACTGGGGTGTGTATGCGGAAAACCCCGATACTGCTAACCACATTTTCGGTACTGCCCAAGGCGCGGGAACTGCGATTCTCACCTTCTTAGGTGGTTTCCATCCCCAAACCGAGTCCCTCTGGTTAACCGATATGGCTCACCACCACTTGGCGATCGCTGTGATCTTCATTGTGGCTGGTCATATGTACCGCACCAACTGGGGCATCGGTCACAGCATTAAGGACATCCTCAATGCACACAGACCCCCCAGTGGTAAGTTAGGAGCCGGTCACAAAAATCTTTATGACACGGTTAACAACTCTCTCCACTTCCAACTCGGTTTGGCTCTCGCTTCTTTAGGCGTGATCACCTCTCTGGTGGCGCAGCATATGTACGCGCTACCCCCTTATGCCTTTATCGCTAAGGACTACACCACCCAAGCGGCTCTTTATACGCACCACCAATACATCGCTGGTTTCCTAGCGGTGGGTGCTTTCGCCCACGGTGCTATCTTCTTCGTGCGTGACTACGATCCCGAAGCGAACAAAGATAACGTGCTGGCGCGGATGCTGGAGCATAAAGAAGCGATCATCTCTCACCTAAGCTGGGTTTCCCTTTTCTTAGGTTTCCACACCCTCGGCCTCTACGTTCATAACGATGTCGTCGTCGCTTTCGGTACTCCCGAAAAACAAATCCTGATCGAACCTGTGTTCGCTCAATTCGTGCAAGCTGCTTCGGGTAAAACCCTGTACGGCATGAACGTACTGTTGTCTAACCCCGATAGCATCGCTTACACCGCCTATCCTAACTACGGTGATGTTTGGTTGCCCGGTTGGCTAGACGCAATCAATAGCGGCACTAACTCCCTCTTCTTAACCATCGGTCCTGGCGACTTCCTCGTTCACCATGCGATCGCTCTTGGTTTACACACCACCGTTCTAATCCTGGTTAAAGGTGCTTTAGACGCTCGTGGTTCCAAATTAATGCCCGATAAAAAAGACTTCGGGTATTCCTTCCCTTGCGACGGTCCTGGCCGTGGCGGTACTTGCGACATCTCTGCTTGGGATTCCTTCTACCTAGCCATGTTCTGGATGTTGAACACCTTGGGTTGGTTAACCTTCTACTGGCACTGGAAACACCTCGGTGTCTGGTCGGGTAACGTGGCTCAGTTTAACGAAAACTCCACCTACCTGATGGGCTGGTTCCGCGATTACCTCTGGGCTAACTCGGCTCAGTTAATCAACGGTTACAACCCCTACGGTGTTAATAACCTTTCTGTCTGGGCATGGATGTTCCTCTTTGGACACCTCGTTTGGGCAACCGGTTTCATGTTCCTGATCTCTTGGCGTGGTTACTGGCAAGAGTTGATCGAAACTATCGTTTGGGCCCACGAACGCACTCCTCTGGCGAACCTCGTTCGTTGGAAAGACAAACCCGTGGCTCTCTCGATCGTTCAGGCTCGTTTGGTTGGTTTAGCTCACTTCACCGTTGGCTATATCTTCACCTACGCCGCCTTCTTGATCGCTTCCACTGCTGGCAAGTTCGGCTAAACCTTGAATTAGGTGACTAAAAAACCCCCCGCCCATTGGTGGGGGGTTTTGTTTATGATTGATCATAAAAGCGCGGCTCAATCTCAAAAATCTATGCAGTTGGAAGAATTAAAACAGCTTTATGATCAGGACTTTGTTTTGTGGATTGAGCGAACCACCGAACAAATTCGACGCGGGGAGATTAAAAATTTAGATTGGGAACATCTTTTAACGGAGATAGAAGATTTGGGGAGAGAACAAAGAAACAAAGTGGAAAGCTATCTAATTCAAACCGTTAAACATTTATTAATGTATCAGTATTGGCTGACTGAAAAAGGTAATTGTGGCCGGGGATGGGCCGATGAAATCGATAATTTCCGTCTAGAACTAGAAATTTTATTCCAGTCAAAAACCCTCTACAATTATGGGGCTTCTAGGCTAGATATAATTTATGATAAAGCCAAGCGATCGGTGATCAAAAAAACTGGTTTATCTTTGGATACGTTTCCGCAAGTTTGTCCTTATACCTTTGCAGAAATCATAGATTTTGACTTTTTACCAGTTTAGAATAGGAGAATTAAAGGCAAGAAAGAAAATTATCCTTATCTATAGCAATTCAGTATCTTGACGAAACGTAAAAATAATACGACAATCGTAAGCAACAGAAAAAGACCAATATCCTTCTAAACTTCCTGTTAACTTATGAGACTTTAAAGAAGGAAGAAAGGGATCAGCTTCTAATCAATCTAAGATACTCAATAACTTTTATTTAAGTTGAGGATTTTTCTTGATAAATTCTTTAAATGCTCTTTTAAAACTCTTGTCAGCAACTAATTTCATTTGATCTAAAATTAAGGGGAAATGAGTTATATTAATTTGCCAGTTGAGAATATGAGAATTAAATTACACTCCACGGTACACTCTGCATCCGAGTAGATTCTACCACCTTTGGATGAGGAGCGATCGGCTTAATTAATCTTCTCAGTTTTTGCTGCACATCTACAGGGTTAATGGCGCGGGGAAAAAGTCGGGAATGTGTTTCCGGTTGTTCAAGATGGAGGACAACCTGTAATTGTTTTCCCTGAAGAACTTTTCTGGCAAAATTTGCTTCGGATTTGTCAGAGGCATTAATCTTCGCTGGTAACATAAGTAGCTGGTTATAATTAAATTAAAAATGGATTTTAGGTTCGATCCCCCCTGTCCTCCTTGATAAGGTAGGGTTGATTCATGAATCAACCCTACCCTTGATAAGGGGGGTGTCTGATAATTTTTAACGCCTACCTACTTAGCCGCGATTGTATAGAGAACTTTTTCGGTAACTTCTTCGGCGAGATCTTGAGCTTTAGTACGACGTGACTGGCGATAATCTTTCACCTCAATTAACCAGATATCTTGTCGAGCAATCGCAATCAAATCAACCCCTTTAATTCCATCTAGCATTGTAGAGAACTGGTGACGATAAAAAGACCAATTATCGTATTTACTGACTTGCCACGAATCGGGAAAATCAAAGATTATGCCGTCCACTTCAACCCTCACCGTCTTTCTTCTCCCATACTTAAAAAGCGATCGGATTGAGCAAGATCTTGATCAAGGGCTGTGATTTCACCGATTTCATCGCTTGTATTTCCTTGTTGAACGACTACAGCACCATCGGAGAAATGTAGGCCGAAAAAACGCTGATTCAGGGGAAAGTTATCTCGATCGCTCATTAAAATTTCCAGTTCTCGTAGTAAAAATAAACTATGGGTTGCCAGAAAGACTTGAATACCCGCATGACTAAGATTGACGATGCTCTTAGCGACTTCTCTGATCAAAATAGGGTTGAGATTCGCTTCTGGTTCATCCCAAAATAAAACACCTTTTTCCATTAACACACCAGTGGCGATTAGACGAGCTAACATCGCTAATTTACGATTTCCTTCGGCAACGAGAGGCATCTCGAATCGTCCACTTTCATTTTTTAGATAAAAACGCCCATTTTTATCTAACTCTAGCGAACCTCCCATCGCCGATTCGATCGGTTCCAATAACTTTTGAATGGGTTTTTCCTTATTGCCACGTTGCAAAGGATCGCCGAGAAGTAAGCAAGTATCTCGCCAAGTTTCGTCAAATTCAAGATAATGACTTTCGTATAGAGATACAAAGTTTGGAAAAATTGTCAATAGCTCTCTAGTGGGAAAATAGGCAGAAGATACATCAAGCCAAGCCTCTGGAACTTCCTCTAGGGAGACTTCTGTTTTACTATTAGTTGCGAAACTGAAAGCAAAATTAAATCGACTATCTTGAAAGTGTAATTTTATATCACATCGTTCTCGCCCTTGTTTTCTGCGGGTGAGCCTTCCTAAATAATCGGGGCGAAATACATGAATCAGTTTATCGGCTAAACGAGTTTGCAATAACGTTTTTGTTGGCGTTCCGTTCGGAGATTTTCGCCCTTCTTCCCCACTGGTAGCGAGTGCCGAATAGAGAATCTTGAGAAGATGAGTTTTGCCTGTTCCGTTTTCCCCGACAATGACATTCAGATTTTGGGAAAATTGCAGCTGTATTTCGGGAAAAACCGTCAAATTTTTAACTGTTAAGTTATTCAGCATTTCTGCGTGCCTAGAAAAGAGTCGCTCACTATACTTCTAAAATGCCCCCTTTCAAGATGATAGCTTTTAGGGGGCAAAGTGCGCTAGTATAACTCCCTTAGGACTTAGACAAAAAACGGGGTTTTCAAGATACGAAAACCCTAGCGCAAGTGCATCGGCTATTTTCCATCAGCTAAATTGTCTCAGTCTCTCTAAGATTTATAGTGGGGACTTTTAAAATGCGGAGGCAAGTTGAGGACACAGCCATCCCCAAGTCCCTTTTAGGGTTTGCTGTTCTATTTTAAGACCTCATCTTAATTATCAACTATTATAGTGCAAAGCCTAAACCTAACAAATAATCCCCCTTAACTTATTCAATTAAGGGGGAATGAGTTATACAAAAAGGCAATTTAACCGACGTTACTGGGTTCTTTTTCGAGGGAATGAGTGCGTTTTAAGGTTGCATCTACGGCAAGCACTTAATTAAGGATAAAAACTAGGCTTTAGCTTTTAAAGGAAATCTCTCAGGATTTTTAATAATTTCTTTGCTTAAATCTACATCTAAATCTGGCCAATAAAAATGATTAGGAAAAGGCTCTTGTATATTTAAAATTTGTCTAATAGGTATATCTTGAAACCAGGGAAAATCTTGATAGGAAAGAAACATTTCTTCATTGTTTGCCAGAATCCATATTCCATGGGAAGAAATATGAGTTACTTCAGCTTGAGAAGTGTTTTGTCCAAGCATTTCTAAGTTCATTTTGTCGTTCCTCAATAATAGTTTCTATCGCTTGAAGTTGTTTTCGAGATAGGTTATGATTACGAGCTAATTCAATTTGTGGTTCCAGCCAAAATTTAGCTTCTCCTTCTGCACAATGAACATGAACGTGCATTCTTGTTTCTTCTCGGGAAAAGAAAAAGAAGCGATAGCCATCTTCTCGGAAAACAGTTGGACTCATCAGAAATCTAATCAGGATGATTGATGCTTACCCTTCGTTTATTATAGCAAATATTAATTTAAAAATACAAGAAGGAGAAGCAAGAGCATAAAAATCCCCCTCAACCGATCTAAAATTAAGGAGGAATGAGTTATACAAAAAGCAATTTAACCGACGTTACTGGGTTCTTTTTCGAGGGAATGAGAGCGTTTTACTTTCCGTTTTAAGGTTGCACCTGCAACAAGTATTCCAAGAGAAAGAAGACTTAGGGTTGATGTAGGTTCGGGGATTTCTCTATAAACTTCGTCCATGGATTCTGCTCCGTCCATAAGCAGTCTTCCACCCCTGCCATCATAAACAAGACCAAAGGCAGATGCGGTTACATTTTTTACAAATACCTCTCCAGGTTTACCAACGGCCTTAACATTTTTTTCACACTTAATGGGACTGAGACCATCAACAAACGTATCTCCGACACAAGCCGGATTCTTTCCAATGCTAGTTTGGGTTAAAGCACCACTAATTGATGCTATTGAACTAACTTGTCCTGTTTTTTCTACTGTTCGTTTATTAATGCTTACTAGACTATTACTTTGAGATTCATCCTTATCACAGATTCCATTGACACACGCAATCAACAACCTGGCTGATTTAATTGTTGTAAAATCTTCTGGCTGTAAAGGTCTTCCAACAGGTGCAACAATACCCCAAAGTTTTAAAATACCATCTAATATTACAGAAATCTTATCAAAGTCATTTACAATACCTACAGATTGAAGTGTTGAACTAGAACTTGATACTGTAGCAGACAGTACAGGAGTTTTTTGACAAAGAAGTGATATGGAAAAACTGAAAACACATAAACCCGATTTCAATAGAGAACTTTTAACTCTGTTCATTTTCATTATTTTTGCTTAAGCTAAGGTTTCTAAGAGCTTATGACATTAAAGATTAACTTTCAAGCACTAAAAAGTAAGATAAAGTCGTATAAAGTACCTAAATTTACATTCTGTGCTATAATGTCAAGCAATTATGACTTAATCCCATAGTTAAACCAATGCCATGAACAATTTTGATATTCACTCTTTAATTACAACTGTTGATAATCTCATCTTCTCCTATACAGGAGAGAATTTAGATGATGTTCAGTCTGAAATCTTAGAAGGGGTGATTAATCACCAAAAATACACAGAAATCGCTAAAAGTCATCATCGTTCCGAGAAATATGTCAAGGATGTAGCTGGTAAATTATGGAAAACCTTATCAGAAATTTTAGGAGAAGAAGTTAATAAAGCTAATCTCAGGTCTAGTCTGCGAAGATATTATTATAATGTCTCTCATAACTTTAATGTAATAAATCCCGTACAAATTAATAAAGGTCATATCTGTAATCAACTACCAGAAAATCAATTACAAAAACCTAATCTTGCTGAAGAATCTAAACTCGAAATCGCTACAGAATTGATGAAAGAAGGCTTAACCGTCGAACAAATTGCTAGAGTGTTAAAACTTCCCTTAGAATTAGTTAAAGAGCAACTTGAAAAACCTAAGCAACCTAATTAATGGTGGTATTTGGCACTGGCAGAGCATTTCTAAGTTCAATAATAATTTCTATTTTAATAAACTTCATCATGAGAGCCAATATCAACGAGACAACCATTAAGGTTACAATGAAGGAATCAGATTTCAGGAAATAGCCATGAAACGAGATGAGGTACTAACAATTCTCGCAAAACACCGAGAACAATTAGAAAAACTAGGGGTAAAATCTCTGTCTCTATTTGGTTCAGTAGCAAGGGATGAAGCACGTTTTGACAGTGATGTAGATTTATTGGTAGAATTTAGTAAAGCGGTAGGGTTATTTGAGTTTATCGAGGTACGACTTTACTTAGAAGATATATTAGGATGTTCTGTTGATTTAGGTACTCAAGATTCTTTAAAAGAACATTTACGACAACCTGTATTAAAGGATGTGATTAATGCCTTTTAGAGATTGGCAACTTCGTCTTCAAGATATTATTGAATCCATTGATGAAATCTTGGAATGGACGGCTAATATGACCTTTGAAGATTTTAGCTCAAATCGAGTGACTCTTAAAGCAGTTCTTTATAATTTAGGAATTATTGGTGAGGCATCTAGAAATATTCCTAGTGAGGTACAATTGCGTTATTCTCAAATTCCTTGGCGTTTAATGGGAGATATGCGAAATCTCATTTTTCATGAATATTTTCGGGTAGAATTGGCAATTGCTTGGCGGACGATTGAAAATAATCTAACTCCATTGCGTTCACAATTACAGGAAATTTTAGAAAATGAAGCCGAAAATTAATCTATAAAAATCCCCCTCAACTTATTCAATTAAGGGGGAATGAGTTATATAAAAAAGGCAATTTAACCGACGTTATTGGGTTCTTTTTCGGGTGAATGAGAGCGTTTTAAAGCTATATAAAGCAGTATTAAGAAAAATAACTTAAATCTAAAAATAATATTAAATTGACCGTACACCTGATAATGTCATATAATGTCGGGTAAAAGCTTATTAATCTTGATTCTGTGTTTAAAAATGAACAATTTTGATATTCACTCTTTAATTACAACTGTTGATAATCTTATCTTTTCCTATACAGGAGAAAATTTAGATGATGTTCAGTCTGAAATCTTAGAAGGGGTGATTAATCACCAAAAATACACAGAAATCGCTAAAAATCATCATCGTTCCGAGAAATATGTCAAGGATGTAGCCGGTAAGCTATGGAAAACCTTATCGGAAATTCTAGGAGAAGAAGTTAATAAAGCCAATCTTAGGTCTAGTCTGCGAAGATATTATTATAATGTCGCTAACAATAATGTATTTGGAATCCAAATTAGCGAAGGTAATATCTGTAATCAACTACCAGAAAATCAGTTACAAAAATTTGATCCAGAAGAAGAATATAAACTCGAAATCGCTACAGAATTGATGAAAGAAGGCTTAACCGTCGAACAAATTGCTAGAGTATTAAAACTTCCCTTAGAATTAGTTAAAGAGCAACTCGAAAAACCCAAGCAACCTAATTAGAAGTCAGGTTGACAGTGGTAGAGGGTGTTAAGCTATTGTTGACGCACCGCTTAATGGTTATCCTGGCGAATTGTCGCAATTTAGTGGATAGGGTTTTTCGGTGGATTAAGCTTCCCTAATCTCTACTTATACCAATTCTCTCTCATAAAAACTACACATCAAATTATCGAATTTAAGCCCCCCTTGAAAAGGAGGATTTAGGGAGTTCAGACTTTTGTAGCCAGATTTTGTAGAATTAGTATTACTTCAACTTGAGAAGTATTTTGTCCAAGCATTTCTAAATTCATTAATAATTTCGGCGTTGCTGATTCATACCTTGATTCAGCAACGCCATAACTGATTACTGATAACTCAGGTTAACTAACTATTTTTCGCCTCTAATTTGGTCAAACGACTTTTAAGTTCCTGATTTTCCTGTTTCATTTTTTCTAATTCCTCGCGAATTTCCTGAATTGCTTTCTCGGAACCTAATTTTTTCTGGACTTTTTGTACTGCTTCCTCGGCTACACGACGGACGCGACCATCGGGAGTTCGATCGCTCAAAGCTTGTAAAATAGCGATAGCTTTGGCATTTTCTATCTGTCCTAAAGCGTTACACACTGCCACTTGCGTCAAGAAAAAAGTTTCTTTGGCAATGGTTTCTAAACGTTCCAAAATTACGGTTAATTTATCCGTGGTTTGTCCCGAAGAAATCGCTCCCAGGGCGCGGATAGCTCCTAATCTCAGGGGTTGAGGCGTGCCTAAAGCCGTGTAGGTCAAAATTGACTCCAAAGCCGCCGGCGAGGTTTTTAACTGGCTTAAACCCCCAATTGCGCCCGCTCTTACTACCTCATTCCACCCCTTTCTTGACTGTAAAATGTGATTGAGCAGGTCAATAATTTCCCCTTCTTTATTTTGTAATTGTCCCACGGCCATGGAGCCTAATCCTCGCGCCGTGGCCGCTTCCACATAATAACTAGCATCTCCAGTTTCTAATAGGGATTTAAGCGCGTTATAACTATCTAAGGTTTTAATTTCACTTAATCCCTCGACAATTGCCCGACGGACTTGTGCTTTTTCATCGTTTAAACCTTTAATTAAAGCAGTAACTGCCTGATCTAAACCAAGAGTTGCTAACTGTTTGGCCACCTCCACACGCACACCCCAAAAAGGCTCATTTTCTAGGGATGTCCCTAAAGCTTCGATCGCTTCTAAACCGCCTTTTTTAGCAATGGCCGTCGCTGCATAGATACGGGAAATCGGGTCGGGATCCTGTTGTAATTGCGCTTTTAATTCGGCGATGGGATACTCAAGAGTGACGGTTTTGAGGAAATTATTACCCCGATCAAACTTGACAAAATCGGGCTTTTGTGCTAGGGGAAAATAGAAACTTTGTTCTTTTTGGTGAATCCGCAGATTGTAGGTAAGATCGTCAGAGTTGAGATAGGCAAAAGCGACGGGAATTTTCAAGTCGAATAGTTCCTTTTCATCCTGAGTTTGGGTGACGGTTAATTGGGCTAAATTATTCTGATTATCCCAACTGTAGGCCACCTTATAATCGGGATGACCACCGCGATAAACGTACTGATCAAAGAGGAATAATAAATTGTAGCCGGTCGCTTTTTCGATCGCCCGTAATAAATCCACAGTTTCTACGGTTTTATGGGCATTATCCCGCACAAAAGTATGAATCGCTTTTCCGAATAAATCTTCCCCTAAAATAGAGCGGATCATGTGATAAACACAAGCACCTTTTTCGTAGAGATGACGATCATAAAGTTCGATCGCTTCTCGATAAACATGAGTAACAATCGGACGACGATAGCGGGAAGCATCTTCTTCTAAATAACTTCTTGCTTCCCCTAATAAATAATAACTACCAGCAGCTTTTCCGTATTCCGATTCTGTCCATAAAACCTCAGAATAGGAAGCCATTCCCTCTTTAATCCAAGCGTGAGACCAGTGTTTAATTACTACTAAATCACCGAACCATTGATGAGCTAATTCATGGGCAACTAAGCTTTCTGTCCAAGTATGATCGATGCTGGCTCTTTGATCAATTAAACAGCGATCGGTTAAAATTGTGGTGGAAGTATTTTCCATCCCACCAAAAATAAAATCATCTACACAAACTTGCGCGTATTTGGGATAGGGATAGGGATAACCAAACTTTTGGCTAAAAAACTCGATCATGCGGGGAGTTTTACCCATACTTCTTTGGCCCTCTTCTTCCCGTCCTTTTTCCACATAATAAGTGACAGGAACACCATTCCATGAGTCGCATAATTCGGCAAAATCTCCCACCGCAAGAGTCATTAAATAGGTGGGATGAATTTGCTTTTGTGACCAGTGATAAATTCTGTCCTCACCAACGGTTGCCACCGAGATTAATTCCCCGTTAGAAATAGCGATATAGGGTTGGGGAATTTTAACCCGAATTTCGGAGGTAGTTAATTGGCCGGGGTAATCAAAACAGGGAAACCAAAAGCGAGAATCTTCATCTTCTCCCTGGGTCCAAACTTGCATCGGTTTATCGGGATAATATTCGTCGGGGCCGATAAAATATAATCCCCGTTGTGGTTGCTTAACCTGATAGTTAATCGTCAGGATAATCGGTTTATCGCTGGTGGGTTGTAGCAGATGAATGGTCAGCAGAGAACGATCATAGTCAAAGGGTTGACTGATACCTTCAATGAACACAGAATTAATATTTAGATCCACTGCATCCAGGGTTAAACTGCTAATTCCCTGACGAATGGGGGTGAGGGTAATCTGACAGCTGCCCTGAAAACTTTGCTGAGGAATATCAATAATTAAATCGAGAAAAATATGATTAACTTGTCCGGGTCGATCGGGGTTATAATGGGGTTTAGCCCCCGGTAATTCAAAGGGTTGACGCTGATTATTTTCCGTGTCGATGGTGAGATGAGACATATTAGCCCTAACTTGCTGATTTTTGTCCGGTAAACTTAAATTAACACGATCGGTCGTCCCTTTCCTTGCTAATAATAATCCCACCCCTATGAATCTCCCTTCCTTTCTCTGGTTATGGAAAATTGCCGCTTGGTCGATGGGATTTACCCTCTTTGCCTATTTTTTACTAGCGGTTTCGGGGGTAAACATGGGTTATCGACGACTCGCGGGCCAATCTCGACCAAAATGGTTAAGACCCTTTCATCTCCTCAGCGGCCTGATCATGGTTGCTTTGGTCTTAATTCTGCTGGGAATCGGATTAGTGGGAACAATCGGTCATTATGGCAGTTTAGGCCACTCTTCCCACCTGATAGCGGGTTTATCGGTGGTTTTTCTGGTTTTTGTTTCGGCAATTACCGGCCTGAACATTACAACTCGTCCACCTCTAGCGCGGTCTCTCCACATCGGCACTAATCTTTTATTGTTTCTGGGTTTTCTTTTTGTTACCCTAACAGGATGGGATGTGGTCCAAAAATATCTACAATAAAAATAGTCGGCGATCGAGTGGAGACTGTTTGATCGAGAAAAACTAGCTATCTCATCCCGAAAAATCGCTTTTTAGTGACAGAATACTCACCCCCAAATCATTATGCAAACCGTCGAATCACAAGCTATTAACACGATGTCAGTGCCAAAAAAAGGGCTACCGGTAACAATTATTACTGGGTTTCTTGGTAGTGGTAAGACTACTCTCCTCAATCATATTCTCAGCAATCAACAGGGATTAAAAACTGCTGTTCTTGTCAATGAATTCGGTGAAATCGGTATCGATAACGAACTGATTATCAGCAGTGATGACAGCATGGTAGAATTAAATAATGGCTGTATTTGCTGCACGATTAACGAGGATTTAATTCAAGCAGTTTATAAAGTTCTCGAACGTCCCGAAAAAATCGATTATTTAGTCGTAGAAACCACGGGATTAGCCGATCCTTTACCGGTAGCTTTAACCTTTTTAGGGACGGAATTACGGGAAATGACCCGTTTAGATTCCATTGTCACTATGGTGGATTGTGCCAATTTTAGTCTCGATTTATTCAACTCGCAAGCGGCCTTAAGTCAAATCACCTACGGTGATATTATTGTTCTCAATAAAACCGATCTAGTGGATGAAGCTGATGTGGATTCTTTAGAAATAAGAATCCGGGACATGAAGGAAGGAGCGAGAATTCTTCGTACTAGCAAAAGTCAGGTCCCTTTACCCTTAATTCTCAGCGTCGGACTATTTGAATCGGATAAATATTTCGACACAGAGGAAGAACACCACGACCATCATCACCACGACCACGATCACGACCATTGCGATCATGATCACGACCATGATCACCACCACGATCACGATCATGATCATCACGACCATTCCAATCATTTAGAGGTGGATGGATTTACTTCTATTTCCTTTGCTAGTGACCAACCTTTTTCGATTCGGAAGTTCCAATATTTCCTCGATAATCAGTTACCAGAAAGCGTTTTCCGCGCTAAGGGTATTCTCTGGTTTGATGAGAGTCCTAAACGTCATATTTTCCACCTTAGTGGCAAACGTTTTACTCTCGAAGATGACGAATGGAAAGGTACTCCCAAAAATCAGCTAGTTCTTATCGGTCAAAATCTCGATCATGAAACCCTAAAAGAACAGATTAACAATTGTCTCAGTTTACCTGCTGTCAATCGCGGTAAAGGATTTGGGAAATAAACCCCGCTTTGTAAATCTACTAAGTTGGGATTTTTAAGGGGAAACTCTCTGCTAAAGTCGGGCGTTACTTTCGATTTTTTCCCTCAATCCAAGCTTTTGGGGGGTTCTACCCCCCAAACCCCCCGTTGGGGGCGTGGCGCGGTCACTGAGCGTGTCGAAGTGCCGCCCCCAAACCCCCCGCGCATTAGCTTTTCGGTGGGATGC
The DNA here is from genome assembly GCF_027531715.1 of Microcystis sp. LE19-8.1F. Lineage (NCBI taxonomy): Bacteria > Bacillati > Cyanobacteriota > Cyanophyceae > Chroococcales > Microcystaceae > Microcystis > Microcystis sp. LE19-8.1F. The sequence continues at coordinate 18,345 of NZ_JAPZSO010000064.1, forward strand.
TTACAGGCAGCTGCTGATCCATTTGTCATCATCTAAAAGTCACCGATAATTGCTGATTGTCGGTATTTCTGCCTTCCTAACTCCTGACTCTAAGGACAATTTTTTGATTTTTACAAGAGGTCTATTGACCTTCTTGAGGTACTTTTCCTCCTAAAGATTCCACGATCGAGCGAGTATTTTCCCTGAGCATTTTTACATAACTATCCCCTCTAGTACCCACCGCACCGATCGAATCAGAATATAATTGTTGTGGTGCTAATTTTACCCCCGCTTCTGCGGCTACAGTGGTAATTAAAGTGGGATTAATAGTCGTCTCGGCAAAGATAGCAGGAACCTGGAGATTTTTAATAGCATCGGCTAAATTTTTCACCGTTTGGGCGCTAGGTTGTTCTTCGGTACTAATGCCAATTAAAGTTCCCGCAACTTTTAAACCGTAGGCATGAGCATAATACTGAAAAGCGTCATGAGTGGTGACTAATTGCCTTTGGGAAGGGGGGATAGTTTCAATAGCCGCAGTAATCCAGCGATCAAGATTTTCTAATTCCCTGATTAATTGGGCGGCATTTGCAGTAAAAATCTCTTTATCTTCGGGACTTAATTCAATCAATTGATCTCGGATTTTTTCCACCATGATTATCCCATTTTTCGCCGAACCCCAAACGTGGGGATCCGGGACTTTCTGCCCCTCTTTTTCCAGTTGTAAAGGTGTAATGGCTTCTCCCACGGCCACTTTTTTCGCCTTAATCCCCGTAGAATTGATCATTTTAATTAACCCCGGTTCGAGATTATAACCGTTATAGAGAATTAAATCGGCTTTTTCTAAAGCGACACTATCGGCGGGAACTGGTTCATAAACGTGAGGATCATCCCCCGGTTTTAAAATGTCTTGATGGTCAATTTCTTCACCGCCCACTCGTGCGGTTAAATCGGCGATAATTGTGCTAGTGGAGATTACCTTGGGTTTTTGGTTATCGGGGGTATTAACCGCAGCATTACAAGCAACCAATCCCAAAAATAAACAGGATAAAATTAGTTTTTTCATCGGGAAATAGAGATGAGGGTTTAGAGGTTAGAGATGAGGGGAAATGGCATTGATATCTATCTTGATTTTTTTCCTGACTAAAGACTCCTTTTACTATTAAAATAGAGAATAGAGAAGGTGTAAATTCAAGAGATATGGATAACCAAGCCCCGATTAAACTACCGAAAACCAGCGAATCCGACCACCTCAAGCGAATTCGTCACACCACCTCCCATGTGATGGCGATGGCGGTGCAGAAATTATTCCCGAAAGCCCAAGTTACTATCGGGCCTTGGACTGAAACCGGATTTTACTACGATTTTGATGTGCCGGAACCTTTTACCGATAAGGATCTCAAGGACATCAAAAAAGAGATGGTCAAAATTATCAATAAAAAACTGCCGGTGATTCGCGAGCAAGTTTCTCGGGAAGAGGCGGAAAAGCGCATTAAAGCGATTAATGAAGCCTATAAGCTGGAAATTCTGGCGGGAATTCAAGAACCCATCACCCTCTATCATCTTGGTGACGCTTGGTGGGATTTGTGCGCCGGTCCGCACCTAGATAATACAAGCGAACTAGACCCAAAAGCGATCGAATTAGAGACGGTAGCGGGTGCTTATTGGCGCGGGGATGAGAATAAAGCCCAATTACAGCGCATTTACGGTACAGCCTGGGAAAATCCCCAACAATTAGCCGAATACAAGCGCCGCAAGGAAGAGGCCCTCAAACGGGACCATCGCAAATTAGGCAAAGAATTAGGTTTATTTATTTTCTCTGATTCTGTCGGGCCGGGGTTGCCTTTATGGACTCCCAAAGGAACTTTAATTCGTTCTTTGTTAGAAGATTTTCTCAAAAAAGAACAGTTAAAACGCGGTTATTTACCCGTAGTTACTCCCCATATTGCTCGCGTCGATTTGTTTAAAATTTCCGGTCACTGGCAAAAGTACAAAGAAGATATGTTTCCCATGATGGCAGACGATGAGGAATCTGCTGGTAAGGAAATAGGATTTGTGCTTAAACCGATGAACTGTCCTTTTCATATTCAAATCTATAAAAGTGATTTGAGATCCTATCGGGAATTGCCGATGCGTTTGGCAGAATTCGGTACAGTTTATCGTTACGAACAATCGGGAGAATTGGGAGGATTAACTAGAGTTCGCGGTTTTACCGTCGATGATTCCCATTTGTTTGTCACTCCCGAACAATTAGACAAGGAATTTTTAAGCGTTGTTGATTTAATTTTGACGGTGTTTAAGAGTTTACAATTAAAGAATTTTAAGGCGCGATTGAGTTTTCGTGACCCCGAATCGGATAAGTATATCGGTTCCGATGAAGCTTGGGAAAAGGCAGAATCAGCGATTAGAAAAGCGGTGCAAACTTTGGGGATGGATTATTTTGAAGCCCCCGGAGAAGCGGCTTTTTACGGTCCAAAATTAGACTTTATTTTCCAAGATGCCCTCGAAAGAGAATGGCAGTTAGGAACGGTACAGGTAGATTATAATTTACCCGAACGTTTTGAACTAGAATATGTTGCCGAAGATGGTAATCGTAAACGTCCGGTGATGATTCATCGCGCTCCCTTTGGTTCTTTGGAACGTTTAATCGGTATTTTAATCGAAGAATACGCGGGGGATTTTCCTCTTTGGTTAGCCCCTGTCCAGATACGATTATTACCGGTTAGTGATACTCAATTGGATTACGCTAAAGAGGTGACAGCGAAAATGCAATTGTTAGGAATTCGCGCCGAAACCGATACCAGTGGCGAACGTTTGGGTAAAATGATTCGCAATGCTGAAACCGCAAAAATCCCCGTGATGGCAGTGGTGGGGGCAAAGGAAATGGAAAGTAATAGTTTAAGTATTCGCACCCGTGCCACGGGCGATTTAGGAGTAATTAGCGTCGAGGAAGTGGTGGCAAAATTAGAAAGTGCCATCCAAAATCACGGTAATTTTTAAGCGTTTGCTCATCTCATTCTATGGGGCAGAAAATATTTCTGTCCCAGTATTTTTGATCAAGCGAGGAGATTTTTACTGATTAGAGTTCTTGCATAATTAATTTTCGAGAGTGCAAAAATGAGAAAAATAGACATAAAATTGCATAAAATCTCTAAATAGAGCATTTAATTGATTAATGCTCATTCTTAATTCTCCTGACGACCGGCTACTGGCTCGGAGACTCCTCACCTAAGGTCAGATTTTTGATTTTTGCAAGAGGTCTATTACCCTTTAGGTATCATCATCTTTTTGAAAGGTATTTTCCCCAATGCCTAGGCCTTTTTTGCTCTGTTTTAAGTCTTTCCAGAGGGCTTTAATTTTTTGGTAGGCTTCTAGAGAACTGATTTTGCCCCCCGTTTCCAGATTACAAATAAAACTGACTTTTTGGGCAAATTCCTGTAAATTGGCGTTAAATAGCAAGTTTTCTGGCTTAAATTCTCCATAATAGGGGGCGCGAGGATAGAGAAAATCCTCCTTGCGGCGATCGGGGAGATTTGGGTTATCATCGTTAGGAGGATTCTGGTTCATAGGGCGACGGCGGGTAATTTTTCGGAATTTCTTTAGATTTTTCGGTAATGATAATGGGAGATAATATCAATTGTTGGCTATCATTGAGGATTCAAGTAAAAACTTGGCTGATTCGCCAAAAGTTGACCACTAGGATCGTGACACTTTTTGGTTATAGGTTAAGGTTCGGTCGCAAAATGTTGGCAGTTATCTTTAAGCAGCAATTATACATTATTTTTTCTTAACAATCATCTACCTAATGATATAAATTTTTTGTCTAGGTTGATCGCCAAAATTTGCTGCTGCCACTATCCGATTAACCATCGATTTTCGTTTATCAATTGTCGAGGATGATAACTATGGAAAAACTCTATGAAGGTAAGGCCAAAATTCTCTATCAAACCGATGATCCCGATATTCTCCTCACTTATTACAAAGACGATGCCACGGCTTTTAATGCCCAAAAACGCGGGCAAATTGTTGGCAAAGGGGAAATTAACTGTACTGTCTCCACTGCCCTATTTAAATGGTTAGAATCCCTAGGAATACCTACCCATTATATCGATCGCCCTAGTTCTAGGGAAATGCGCGTCAAGGCGATTAAAATCATTCCCTTGGAAGTAGTAGTCAGAAATATCGCCGCCGGGAGTTTGTGCAAGCAAACGGGATTAAAGGAGGGGAAAGTTTTACCTTTTCCTCTTGTAGAATTTTACCTCAAGGATGATGCTTTGGGCGATCCTTTGTTAACAACCGATCGCATAAAAGTGATCGATATTGCCAGCGAGGAGCAAGTCAATCAGTTACGAGATTTAGCCCTGCAAATCAATCAATATCTGCAAGAATTTTTCGATAAGTGCCAGATTATTCTCGTCGATTTCAAGTTAGAATTTGGAGTTGATAAAACCGGCAAAATTTATCTAGGTGATGAAATTAGCCCGGATACCTGTCGTCTCTGGGATAAAACCCAAGAGGACGCCCAAGCGCGTATTCTCGATAAGGATCGTTTTCGTCGCGATTTAGGAGATGTGGAAACTGCTTATCAACAAGTACAAGCAAGAGTTTTACGACAGATAGAGAGTTTATAACTTTGGGGTGTGTTAGCGAGCGCGTAACGCACCTTAATTGAGATTAGCAATTTAATAATTTATGTCAAGAAGAATTATCGGGTTAACAGGGGGAATAGCCTGTGGTAAATCCACGGTTTCCAATTATTTAGAAAATATCTACAAAATTCCTGTCCTTGATGCGGATATTTATGCCCGGGAAGCAGTGGAAAAAGGTTCGGCAATTTTAGAGAGAATTTTTGCGCGTTATGGCAGAAAAGTTAAAACTGAGGATAATTCCCTTAATCGCCAACAGTTAGGAGAGATTATTTTTAATAATACCGAGGAAAAAATCTGGTTAGAAAGTCAGATTCATCCCTACGTTAGAGAATGTTTTAAGCGGCATTTAGAGCAGTTAGAAGCACCGATAGTTGTTTTTTCTGTTCCTTTATTATTGGAAGCCAAACTAACCCATTTAGTCACAGAGATTTGGGTGGTTTCCTGCGGTTTAGAGCAACAAATTGAACGCTTAATGACTAGAAATAACTTAAGCAGAGAACAAGCGATCGCTCGGATTAATAATCAAATGCCTTTAGCCGAAAAAATTGCCTTAGCTGATATTGTTTTAGACAATTCCGGGGATTTAGAAGCTTTATATACCCAGATCGATCGAGCTATAAGTAGCTGGTTAGAATTAAATTGAAGATATATCCCCCCTTCCCCCCTTAATCCCCCCTTGATAAGGGGGGAAACTGATAGTTTTTAACACCTAACTACTTACAATAGGGATTAATTTTAAAACAACCAGGCAAATTTTCCCACCCCGAATTTTACATAGAGAATAATTGCCAAAACCAATAAAAATAGAAAGACAATAATTAATAAATAGTCTTTATTGGTTAAGATTGATTCCTGTAAAAATGTGCGATCGGGATCACCAGAGAAAGCTTTAGCCTGTAGAACTACCTCTAATTTTTGCGATTTAGCCATAGCGTTTAAAATTAAAGGTACAGCGATGGAAGCGTAAATTTTTCCTTTTTGCAGCCAACCCATTTTTTCTATTGCTAATCCTCGTAATCTTTGAGCAGAAATAATCGATCGAGATTCTTCTACTAGGAGAGGAAATAAACGCAGGGTAGAGGAAAAAATAAAGACTATTTTGTAAGGAATTCTGGCTTTAGTTAAACTCACCATCATCTGATTTATATCGGTGGTAAAAATAGCGAGGGGAATAATTAAAACCATCGTGAGAGTTTTAAAGATAACATTTAAACCGTAGAGGGTTCCCTCCACAGTCATTTTAGTAGAACCGACAGTTAATAAGGGAGTTAATTCAGTTTTTCCCGTTAAAGCTTTTACCTGTTCCACATTAAAAAATCCCATGGTAATTAATAAGAATAGATAAAAGGGAGCCATGAATTTTAAAATAGTGAGGAGATAAGACCATTTTACCCCCGCCCAGAGACAAGCTAAAGCGACAATAAGAGTTAGAAAACCGCCAGCGAGGGGACTTTCCCAAGTAAAAGCGATGAGAGTAACCACGATCATCATGGTTAATTTGGTCCGAAAATCTAGGCGAGTAAAAGGAGAATCTCGATCGACGGTTTGCCAGTTAAATGATTGCATAATCAAGAAAAAAGTTAGTAAGTAGCTAGGTGTTAAAAACTGTCAGATGCCCCCCTTATTAAGGGGGGATTAAGGTGGGATCGGCACACCCCTTATTAAGGGGGGATTGAGGGGGGAACTATCTTCAATTTAATTATAACTACTTACTTAAGGGAATGAGTTAATTACCCATCCCCATTAATCCACTAGGAAGGGTTAGCAACTCTCTTCATTTGCTCTTGAATTTCGGGGTTATAAATCTGGAGATAATTCCAATAATTGCCAAACACCGATTCTATATAACCCTTAGTTTCTCTGAAGGGAATATTCTCGACAAATTCATCGTGATCGCTAAAATCGAAACGCTGTTTCCATTTGGAAACTGCCCCAGGTCCAGCGTTATAACTAGCCACGGCAAAAAGTGAATTTCCAGCGAATTTGCCATGGGTATAATCGAGATACCATGTCCCCATCATAATGTTATCTTCGGGATTAGTTAAAGAATAACTTTTATTGCCAGTATTACCCGCGATATATTTACCCGTATCGGGCATAATTTGCATTAATCCCACTGCCCCCACAGGAGAACGAATTTCTTTTTCAAAGCGGGATTCTTGCCGGATTAAAGCCGTCACTAGCAGGGGATTTAATTGTCTATCTTTTGACCATTCCAGGATAGTATCGTAGTAGGGGAAAGGGAATAAAGCGTGCCAGTATTTATCATTTTGTCGCAGGGCTTTCCATGCTTCCCTTTCCTCCGGGGTATCTCTTTCTCGCAAGCGCCAAATCAGGTTAATTCCTTCTAAATTTTGATTGCGAGAGAGTTTATAGACACCGAGGTTAAATTGTTCGTCAACGGTTAAATTCCAGGGATCGACAATTTCTGCTTGCCAGAGATTCCAAGCGTCCGTATCTTCACCAATTCGATATAATTCCTTGAAAGCTTCCGAACCGGCGGGAGGATCGTTACGAGTGGCGGGTTTGACGGTGGTAGGATTATAGGAGCGGACAGTGGTAAAATCCCCCACATCCCAACCTAATAAAACCGCCGAGCGCCAAGCATAATAGGAATGGGGATGACGAGAAATAGTGTAGGTAAAAGCTTGTTTTGCTTCTTGGTTTTTGCCGAGTTTTTGCGCCCATTTTCCCACCCAAAACGCCGCTTTCGGGGCAATTTGACTATCGGGATTATTAACCGCAATTGGCTGCGCCCACTGCCACGCCTTGGCGTAATCACCGGATTTAGCGGCTCTTTGGGCCATTAACCAGCGATAATCGGCGGCTTCGTCGGATTTTGGGTATTTATTTAATAAAGTCTGCCATGTTTGACTAGCGGCCTGGGCATTAGTTGAGTTGAGTAATTTGGCTTTCGCTTCCAAAGCTTCCGGAGCGCGATCGGGAAATTGCTTGACAATGCGATCGAGATATGCTATGGCATCGCGGTTAGGAGAAATTTGGGCGAGTCGCAGTAATCCCAAACCGGTTTCTGAGGCTTGGGGATAGGTTTTAATTAGTTTTTGGTAAGCGCTGCGAGCTTCTGGCAGTTTTTTGGCAATTTGTAGCCCGCGGGCGTAACGATAGGCTTGTTCGGGGCTAGGAGTGGCTTTAGCGTAAGCTTTATAGGCTTTTTCGTACAATCCCGACTGCCAATAACCCGCCCCAATCATTGCCCAATCGGCCGGAGTTAACTGCTCGGCGTAGTCTTTCACCAAACGATCGCGGGCCTGATTGAGGGTAGGATCAAAAGGATTAGCCTTGGCTAACTGCAACCATAAGGGAAATTGATCGGGATTTTCTTGAAGACGTTGGCGAATTAAAGCCAAAGTGCGCGGGTGTCGGGGGTATTCCTTGAGCAATTTTTCATGATAACTGGGGTCGTATTTGCCCAAAGCATAGTAAGCTTCCGCCACTACGGGCGATTGGGGATAGGTTTCCACTAATTTTTGCCAAATTTCTTGCGCTCTTTCACTATCATTGGTTAATTCGTGGGCGCGTCCCTGTTTGAGGAGAATCTGGGGAGCGAGAACAGGATATTGTTTTTCTAAGCCTTCTAATTGTTTTAAAGCCGGACCACCTTCATATTTTCTCAATAAATCCATAGCCAAGAGATAGCGGGCGCGACTACGATCTAAAGAGGGCGCATTGGCATCAGCAACATCTTTTAACTTGACATCTCGCTCGGTTTGTGGTAAAGAAGTGCTATCAACTACGGCAGAGGGTTGGTTAGGAGCTTGGCTAGGAAGCGAAGCACTATTGCGATCGAGCCAAGCGAGAATTTTCGGGTGAAAGAGAAAGAGACTGGTGAGAGTAAAAAGCGCAACCCCAGAACCTAGTCCAAGAATGAGCGGGGTGTGAGGGGGGAATTTCTTAAACATTACCTTATTAAAGACAGTAACTCAACATACATTATCAATGATCGTGGTGACAGGTTGTTTGTTTCAATCAGGTTGGGGAAGTGGGGTGTGGGGTGTGGGGTGTGGGGTGTGGGGAGGTGGGGAAGTGGGGAGAATAAATAAAATAATCTCCTGTCTCCTATCTCCTGACTCCTATCTCCTGACTCCTATCTCCTGACTCCTGATCACTGATCCCTGAGATATGGTACGCTAAACAGGATTTAAGTATTATTAATGATTACTATGAAACAGCGCGGCGTGACGGTTTGGTTAACAGGATTGAGCGGTGCGGGAAAAAGCACGATTACCGAGGCATTACAGGCAAAATTAATCGCTGAAGGTTATTCCATTGAAGTTCTCGATGGCGATATAGTACGTACGAACCTCACCAAAGGTTTAGGATTTAGTAAAGAGGATCGCGATGAAAATATCCGTCGCATTGGTTTTGTGTCTAATTTGCTCACCCGTCACGGTGTAATTGTCCTAGTTTCGGCCATTTCTCCCTATCGTGAGATTCGCGAGGAAGTACGGGGGAAAATTGGCAGTTTTGTCGAAGTTTTCGTGAATGCTCCCTTAAGCGTCTGTGAGGATCGCGATGTGAAAGGATTATATAAAAGAGCGCGTGCTGGCGAAATCAAGTCTTTTACGGGAATTGATGATCCCTATGAACCACCTTTTAACCCGGAAGTGGAATGCCGCACCGATTTAGAGACTTTAGAGGAAAGTGTCGCCAAAGTCTGGGACAAATTGACGGAATTAGGCTACATTAATCAAGCTGTGGCGGTTTGATTAATGTATAACTTTGTATTGTTGGAAAATATCGTAGGGACGTGGACTAAAAACGTCTCTACATCCTGATTAACCCCTTAAGCAAATTTGTTAGTTAATCTCCTTTTCTTCAGTACCTAAGCCAAGTTAATTATACCTCTCCCTAACCCTCTGGCTAAAGTGCAAGAGTGCCTAAACAGTAATCAGTGATCAGTAAACAGTGAAAAGACAGTAGGAAACTTCTATTTAATACTGCTCACTTAAAACTCAAATCTGATAACTGATAACTGATAACTGTCTCGACTAGCAAATTAATTTTGCACGAATACTTATATTTAAAGGCGCTAAATTATTTTGAAATCTCGCTCTAGTTATTGGAACCTCATTCCCTATCTCCGTCCCCAAACCCAAACAATTATTTTGGCGTTTATCTGTACGATCGGATTTACGGTATTTTGGCCGATTTTAGCTTGGTTAGCCGGACAAATGGCCAGATATATCGGTGAGGGAAATGTGCAAGCATTGGCGACACTTTCGGGGGTGGGAGCAGTGGTTTTTTTACTGCGGGGAATGTCTCAGTATGGGCAAGATTCCCTGATGGCAAAAGCTTCTTTAAAAATTGCCCTGGAATTAAGAAAAAAAGTTTATGCACATCTGCAAACCCTCGGCTTAAATTACTTTGAAACGGCAAAAACCGGTGATTTATCCTATCGTTTAACGGAAGATATCGATCGCATTGGGGAAGTAATTAATAAATTTTTCCATGATTTTATTCCCTCAGCCTTACAGTTAATTGTCGTCTTTGCCTATATGTTTATTGTTAACTGGCAATTGACGATCGCTGTCATTATTATCGCTCCTTTGTTGGGAGTTTTGGTGGGATTTTTTGGTGAAAAATTATTACAATATGCTCGTCGCGCCCAAGCGAAAATATCTAATCTTTCTGCGTTATTAACCGAAGTTTTTAGCGGTATTCGTGTGGTGCAAGCTTTCGCTGCTGAAGATTATCAAACCGAGCTTTTTGCCAAAGAAGCGGAGGAAAATCGCCGCGCTCAATACCTATCAGAATCCACCAAAGCTTTACAATACGTCGTGGTGGGATTCTTACAAGCTCTCGGTGTCATCTTTTTATTCTTTCTCGCTGGTTGGCAAATTTCCCAAAAGAATTTAACTGGAATTGACTTTGTTAGTTATGTGGCAGCGGTGGCAATGTTAATCGATCCCATCGCCCATATTACCAGTAATTATAATCAATTTAAACAGGGTCAAGCCTCCATGGATCGGATTTTTGAATTGTTAGCTATTCTGCCGACAATTACCGAAAAACCGAATGGGATCAATCTGCAACCCCACAGCAAAGAAGTTGAATATTGTCAAGTAAATTTTTCTTACAATGAGGACAGACAGGTTTTAAAAAATATTAATTTTACTGCACACGCTGGCGAAATGATTGCTTTAGTGGGAGCATCGGGAGCGGGAAAAACCACTTTAGTTAATCTTTTATTGCGTTTTTATGACCCCACTGCCGGCAAGATTTTAATCGATGGGGTGGATATTCGTGATGTGACTTTAAAAAGTCTCCGGCGACAAATTGGCGTAGTTTTGCAGGAAAATATTCTCTTTTCTGGTACTATAGCCCAAAATATCGCTTTTGGCCAGGGAGATTTTAATCTGCAAGAGGTGGAAAAAGCGGCAAAAATTGCCAACGCTCATCAATTTATTGGTGAACTTTCCCAGGGTTACTATACCTATGTGGGAGAAAGAGGTGTTAATTTATCGGGTGGACAAAGACAAAGAATCGCCATCGCGCGAGCGGTTTTATCTAATCCGAGAATTTTAATTTTAGATGAAGCGACTTCAGCGCTCGATTCGGAATCGGAAGCTTTAGTGCAGGAAGCTTTAGAAAGAATTATGACGGAGCGCACGGTATTTGTTATTGCTCACCGATTAGCAACTGTCAGAAAAGCTAACCGTATTTTAGTTTTAGAAAAGGGTGAAATTATCGAGGTGGGTAATCACGAGGAGTTATTAAATCTTAATGGTCGTTACGCTCAATTTCATGCTAGACAATTTCAAGATTAGTCTATTTGGCGTTAAGAGTTGGGCATTATTTCTGATTTTATCACTCAAGCCAAGTTTTTGGGGGGTTCTACCCCCCAAACCCCTAGGGTTGATTCAAGGTAGGGTTGATTCATGAATCAACCCTACCCGAACCCCGGAGCGCATTAGTTTTTCGGTGGGATGCTTACACGCGGTTGTTCATATACTTGTACTAATTTAAGAGTCACCGATATAGCAGTTATCTTAATGGTGAGGTAGGAAGTTTTCGTTTTGGAAAGTCAGTTGCGGAATTAGGTTAGACTTCATCTTTAGGGAAACGCTGTAAGTATCCAGACAGAATTAATTATAGATATTTTTCCGTTCCCTCTACTTAGGGTTTTTTTCGGGGAATTCCTCGCAAAGCTAAAACATCATCGAGGGTGGAACAATAGTTTTTTAAACCAAAATCAGCAGGAGTATAGGTTTTAATGTGGGTGAAGTGGCGATAATTCATGGCAAAGCGGTCCCATGCTTCCATCTGCAAGTTAAAAACTTTGATAAAAAAGTTAGCGATGGTTAAAGATAAAGGAATGCGAAAGTAGATTTTTTTGTTTAAATAAGTGCAGATTTCCTCCACTGCTTGGTTAGCTGTTGTGCGTTGATTGCCTAGAACAATTTTGCTTTCTGGTGCGGGATTTTCGATTAAATAATTCACCACTTGAGCTATATCTTTGGCATGGATAAAATGAAAACTGCCATCAGCTTGAAACCAACGCACTAAACCGATATATTTCAACACATCTGGTAAACCGCCATAGATATGAGAATAGGGTTTATTTTCGTCACCACCTAAGACAAAAGTGGGGTATAAAGTGATAATTTTATCGGCAATTTCTAGGTCAGTAAATTTACTATAACAAATATATTTAGTGCGAATATAATTAGTTCCTATCTCCCCAGCTTCGGGCAAAGGTTGATTATTTTGATTGAGAATACTGGCAGTAGAAAAATAGAGGACTTTCTCGCATATCTGAGCATCTAAATAACTAATTAATTCTAGGGTTTTTACCACATTAATCTGATAACTTTCCTCCTCTCCTCCCCAACTGGTAGCGATTAAAATCGCCCTATTCATTGTTTTTAAAAGCTCCGCATATACCCCAATATTTTGCATATCGCCTAAAAGTATATGAACATTTGATCGCCCTTGGTAAGTAAATTTTAACTTCTCTGGATTACGCACTAAAAAATATAATTCATAGTCGGGATTTTCCAGTAAAATTTCGGCGATATAATGCCCAATACAGCCACTCACACCCGTTAGAAATATTTTTTTCATTTGATCACTAGGACAGAGAAATTAGATTTGTTGATAGGGTTTAGGTGTGGGGTATTGAGTCGGGGATATTGAGTTAGGGGTTAGGGATTTTTTAGTTTTCTGCCAAGATTCCCTATCGATCATTTCCTAACCCCTATTCCCTAAACCTAGATAACGACATCCTAGGCGTGAACTGCTAATAATTGATCCGCTTGTTTAGCAGTTTCAAAGAAGAAACGCACGTTATCTTCAGGAGTTCCCACTAAAACACCATGACCTAAATTAAGAATATGGCCTTGATTACCCGCTTTACGAATAGTATCAAGAATCCGCTCGCGAATAAAAGACTGGGAACCGAATAAAACCCCCGGATCGATATTACCTTGAACCATCATCGATTTACCTAAACGCTGTCTCGCTTCCGCCATATCCACGGTCCAATCGACGCTCACAATATCAACCCCCGATTGAGCCATTCTTTCCAAAACGCCGGCGCTGCCACTAATGTAGAGAATTAAGGGTGTATCGGGATGGGTTTCTTTCACCAAACGAACTACTTTTTGTTGATAGGGTAAGGCAAAAACATCGTAATCTTGGGGAGTTAATTGACCCGCCCAAGAATCAAACATTTGTACTACTTGCGCCCCACAATCGATTTGATAACGGACATAGGTGGCGATCATATCCGCTAATTTATCTAAAAATTGGTGCAGTACCGAAGGTTCCGAAAAAGCCATCCCTTTAATCACAGAATAACTTTTAGAACCTTTCCCTTCCACTGTATATGCTGCTAAAGTCCAAGGCGCTCCGACAAAACCGAGGACAGTGGATTTATTTCCCACCTCTTGACGCAGGGTTTTTAAAATCGTTTTGATAAAAGGTAAAGACTGATCGGGATCGAGGGGATTAAGTTGATCCACCTGCGCTTGAGTACGAATGGGAGAATCGATAATCGGCCCCTTACTTTCGATAATATCAAAGGGAATACCAATTCCCGCCAAGGGAGTGAGGATATCGGAGAACATGATCACCCCATCCGGTTGAAAAGCGCGCCAAGGTTGCAGGGAGATTTCGATCGCTAAATCGGCATTTTCCGATCTTTCCCGAAAACTGGGGTATTTATCCCGCAATTCTCGATAAATCTGCATATAACGTCCTGCTTGTCTCATCATCCACACGGGAGGACGGGGTAAGATTTCTCCTTTGGCAGCGCGTAATAAATAAGGTATTTCAGGGGAGTCAGTCATATCACGATGATTATTCTATTGCCTTTTCTACGGTATCATCCCCCGTACAGCTAATTTTTCTGGTTTTTCCTTAAGAATTGTTAACGAAAATTATCCCCCTTTGCATTGAAACTGGGTACTGGAAATTGTAGTACAATCTTTTGGGTTGAGACAGGGTGTAGAGTGTAGGCTATAGGGATAAGTTGATAAAATCTATGGCGGATTCAAAAATTCAATCTTACCGAGATTTAAGAGTTTGGCAGGAGGCCGTAAATTTAGCTGAAAGTTGCTATCGTCTCACTAAAACTTTTCCCAAAGAAGAGCTTTATGGGATGACAACACAGATTCGCCGAGCTTCGGTGTCAATAGCAGCGAATATTGCCGAGGGGTATGGACGCAAAACCCGGGGAGAATACATCCAATTTTTGTACATAGCTCAAGGTTCTCTCAAAGAGTTGGAGACTCATTGGTTAATCTCTCAAAGAGTTGAACTAGCTTCCCCTCAGAGCGTCAATCCTATTCTTAATCAATGTGAATCAGTAGGCCGACTCCTGCTAACTTTGATTCGCGCTCTTGAAAATAAATAACCCCCACACCCTACACCCCACACCCTACACCCCACACCCTACACCCTGCTCCCCACCCTGGGATGAATTCGACGCAATCGCAAGGCATTCGTCACCACGGAAAGGGAACTTAAAGCCATGGCAGCACCGGCAATAATCGGATTGAGCAGAAAAGGACAGAGGACTCCGGCAGCGATGGGAATGGCAATCAAGTTATAAATAAAAGCAAAAAAGAGATTTTCTTTGATATTTCGCATTGTTGCCCGACTTAACTCAATAGCGGTCACAATTCCCTCTAAATCTCCCGAAATTAAGGTTATATCACTGGCGGCGATCGCTACATCAGTCCCCGTGCCAATGGCAATACCTAAGTCCGCTTGCGCCAATGCGATCGCATCATTGATGCCATCGCCAACCATGGCGACTATTTTCCCTTTTTTCTGCAAATATTCGATTTTTTCGGCTTTTTGTTGGGGACGGAGTGCGGCAAAAAAGCGCCGGATACCCAACTCGCTGGCGATCGCTTCTGCGGTTTCGAGGTTGTCCCCCGTCATCATCATCACCTCTAAGCCCATTTTTTTGAGCTTGGCGACCACTGAGGAAGAAAAAGGTTTTAAAACGTCGGAAATGGCGATCAACCCCTCTAAATGCCCGTTAACCGCTATCCAAGCCACGGTTTTTTTCTGCCATTCCCAATCGTGGGCGACTTTTTTAAGAACTTTTGTTTCAACCCCTTGACGTTCTAACCATTGTTGTGTACCAATTTGCACGAAATCTGACCCGACTTTTCCCTGCACTCCTGCCCCAGTTATTGAGTCAAATTCGGTTACTTCTAGGGGTTTAATCTGGTTTAACTGTCCATATTTAACTATTGCTTCTCCTAACGGATGTTCAGAATGATTCTCCACCGAAACGACTAACTGCAGCAGCGATAATTCCCGTCCATCCCTCACCCCTTCGCGAGTCAAGAAGTCCGTCACCGTTGGTTTACCCTGGGTGAGAGTTCCCGTTTTATCGAGAACAATAGTAGTAATGCCCTGGGCTAATTCTAAACTTTCGGCATTTTTAATTAAAATTCCCTGTTTTGCTCCCTGTCCTGTTCCCACCATAATCGAGGTGGGTGTAGCTAATCCTAGCGCGCAGGGACAAGCGATAATTAAGACTTCCACCATTGTAATCAAAGCGAGGGTGAGATTACCCGTGCGGAGAATCCAAAATAAGAAAGTTATTACGGCAATAATCATCACCACCGGCACAAAATAAGCGGTCACTCGATCGACTAATCTTTGTATAGGTGCTTTTGATGCTTGCGCGGTTTGCACTAATCGGACAATCTGGGCTAAAACCGTATCTTTTCCCACTCGTAACGCTTGCATTTGTAGGCTACCAGTTTTATTAATTGTCGCCCCGATTACCTGTTGATTGACGGTTTTTCGCACGGGTAAACTTTCCCCCGTCACCATCGATTCATCAATGCTAGAACTGCCTTGGATAATTATGCCATCGACGGGAATTTTTTCTCCCGGACGCACTAAAATTATATCTCCTACCTTCACCTCTTCTATTGGTATATCTAGCGTCTGTTCTTCCCTAATCACCCTAGCAGTTTTTGCCTGTAATCCCATTAATTGTTTAATAGCGGCGGCCGTTTCTTTTCTGGCACGTTTTTCGAGGAAACGACCGAGTAAAATCAGAGTAATGACGATAGCTGATGCTTCGTAATAGACATGGGAATTAAACCCCTGTTTTTCGATAAAATCACTCTCGAAGGTTAAAAATAGGGAATAAAAATAGGCGGCACTGGTTCCCAAAACTACTAAAGTGTCCATGGTGGCAGTGCGATTTTTTAAAGCTTTCCAAGCATTTTTATAAAAACTTTGACCACACCAAAATTGGACAGGAGTAGCGAGAATTAATTGTAATAAGGGAGCGTGTAACCAGTGGGGAATAAAAGATAGAGATAAACCCGTCATCATCGGCAAAGAACCGATAAAAAGTATAATACTAATAACAATAGCGATCGATAGTTTAGGGAGAAGTTCTTTTTCTGGCCTGGATTCGAGATTAATTTCTGTTATCGGTGTGGCTTGGAAACCGGCATCCCTAACTTTTGCTTGAATAGTGTTAAGATCGGTACGCTTAGGGTCATAGTCCACCTCCACCTGTTCCATGCCAAAATTAACTTGACATCGAATCACTCCGGGGATAGATTTAATTATCCGCTCGATCGAATCAGCACAACCAGCGCAACTCATCCCGGCGAGTTTGAGAGTTTGATGGGTCATAATTTTAATAGCAGAGAAAGTCAGCAATAAAATCCCCTGCACCAGAGTTCTATCTTTAGGATAAAATATTCCCCTAGCTGCAGGGTCAAGAATCCTCTGTTAATTTTTCTGAATAGATATGAAGAAATGTCTAGAAATATTTCCCAAAAACGGGATAGAGAAAACCAAGCTCTTTCTGCGGCATCAAGTAGCATAGTTTACTTTGTTTTCTTTGGCAGAGTCTATCCAAAATCTCAGACATTTGTTCCTAATGAATGCCCATTCTGATAGCTTCTTGAATGGCTATCTTTTGCCATGGGTTGGCTTTTAATTTAAACTCTATGACTACGGGCTCGACCTCTCAACGGATTTAGTATCAGACTATGTTCACATTCTTCTTACTTACCCACCCCTGATGTTCTTAAGTGGGTTAATAGCCAATCTAAATTATGTTGGTCAGGTTTCATCCCTTCGGCAAAATCGAGGCTCTTCACCCGACATTCAAGATAAATATCGGGTGTATTAGGCTGCCCTAACACACCCAGAAAAGATTTTAGGGAAAATTAACCGACGACGCAGAGAATATCCGATGCGTGACTAGCGGTATTCACTTTCTCATCTACATGGCTAATTTTGCCTTCTGCATCGATGATATAGGTGACGCGCTTAGAATAGCCACCCCCATCCACATCATAAGCTTTGGTGATAGCACCATCGGTATCTACGAGCAATTGGAAGGGTAAACTATATTTTTCTTTAAATTGTGCATGGGAACCCTGGTCATCCCTGCTCACCCCGAAGACTACTATTTCCTTGTCTTGGTATTGTTCGTAGTTATCCCGGAAGCTTTGCGCTTGCTTGGTGCAGCCGGGGGTATCATCTTTGGGATAGAAGTATAAAACTACGACTTTACCTTGAAAATCCGACAGGGAAACGGTTTTTCCAGTATCGTCGGTGGTGGTAAAGTTCGGTGCGATTGTTCCAACGGTTAAAGCCATAACTCCGATTCCTTTACAAAAGTTAATCTATATTGATGATAAAGGATTAGGGTCACTTCAGCACCCCAAGACTGTCTATAAGCAGGGAGAAGGGAGAAGGGAGAGGGGAGAAGAAGTCAGATTATTTGTACTACTATTTTCACTAGGCAGTTTAAATGCAGTACAACTGAGAAGACGAACAACAAACCTCTAGAATTTGTCCTAGGATAATATTTGTCAGCTAAGAGGGGGATAATATGGGGCCATTCTGGTTAAAAGTGAGAACTTTTGGGCAAAATATCTTAATCGGTTTAGTTTTAGTGCTATTAATTGGTTTTTATGACAGTATCAGCGCTAAATCTGCCTCATTAATGATTGTTTATCCCCCCGATAATCATCAAACCACGGCATCGAGAATCTTTTTTATTGGTTCTGCTCCTCCATCGGGTCAAGTTTTGCTTAATAATCAACCGATTCAACGCAGTGCTAAAGGATATTTTGCCCCTAGTTTTCCCCTAGAAGTTGGCGAAAATAATTTCACTATTCGCTATCAAAACCAAACTATTAATCGCCAAATAATTCGTCTAGATACTCAAGCAGTTATTCCCCACGAATTAGCTTTTGCTGATAACTCTCTCAGTCCTTCTGTCAATAAGACGAGGTTAGTGGGGGAATGGATTTGTTTTAGTGCGATTGCCACTCCCCAAGCTCAGGTTTCTGTGCAGTTAGGAGATAAAATTCTGCCTCTTTTACCCCAACCTCAAACCACAAAACTGCCTAGTAATGCCGCAGTTTTAACTAATCTTAATCAAGCGAATTCCGAGGATAAAACTGGTTACTATCGAGGTTGTCAGCAGTTTAAGCAAGAGGCTAACTTAGGAAAACCTATTTTTACAGCACAATTAAATAATCGCTCGATTAGCCAACAAAGTCAAGGAGAAATTAACATTATTAGCGATCAAAATTTACCAGTGATTGAAATTATAGCAGCCCAAGGGGTAGCGCGCACGGGGCCGGGTAGTGATTATTCCCGTTTAACTCCTTTACCCCAAGGCACGAAAGCGAGAGTCACCGGGAAAGAAGGGGATTGGTTGCGGTTAGATTATGGTGGTTGGATTTTAGAGCGAGAAACCCGTTTAATAGTTAATGAAGTCCTAGATAATGCTAATATTCGTGGTCTCTCTTCTCGCAGTATCAATCAAGCAACAGAAATTATTTTTCCCCTCTCCCATCCTGTACCCATCGCCGTGAGACAAGAAGATGATAAATTTATTTTGACCCTTTATAATACCATTGCCCAAACCGATACAATTTTTCTAGTGGATAATCCCTTAGTCAGACGTTTAGATTGGCGACAAATCAACCCGACCACGATAGAATACACTTTTAATCTTAACCAAAAACAACAGTGGGGTTATAGTCTTCGTTACCAGGGGACAAATTTAATCTTAACCCTGCGTCATCCCCCGGAAAAAAGTGAAAATTTACAGGGCAAAGTTATTTTATTAGATCCCGGACACGGAGGTAAAGAAACTGGTGCTGTCGGTCCGACGGGTTACACAGAAAAAGAGATTAATTTGGTTATGTCTAAATTAATTAAACGGGAGTTAGAAAAATTGGGGGCAACAGTTTATTTAACTAGAGAAACGGACATCGACCTATCCCTACCAGCACGAGTAGAGATGATTAATAATCTGCAACCAACCCTAGCAATATCGGTTCACTATAATGCTTTACCCGATGATGGAGATGCCTTAAATACCCAAGGAATTGGCATATTTTGGTATCATCCCCAGGCAGCGGATCTATCGGTTTTTCTCCACGATTATTTAACCAAAAATCTTAACCGTCCTTCCTATGGAGTATTTTGGAATAATTTAGCTTTAACTCGTCCCTATAGTAGTCCTTCATTGTTATTAGAGTTAGGATTTATGAGTAATCCTCAAGAATTTGAATGGATTACCGATACTCAGGCACAAAAACAATTAGCGCAAGTTTTAGCCGCCGGAATTAGCCAATGGTTTCAACAATCTGGGGTAATCGCTTCCAGTTAAGATTTAATGCCCATCGGCGGGAGAGAAGCTTAAATCTTTCTGAAAAATCAAGCCCTAGCTGGAAAGCCAGTGATAGGATTTGCTGGAGTCTTTATTTTAATCCGAGGAAATTAAATCAAGTTCATGGAAAAAATGTTACCAGTGAACAGCAATCGGACAAAATAACTGATATATTAAAATATATGGTTGCCCAATCTCTAGCAGATATTCACACAGCGATCGCTGTGTGATAAAAATCGCTGGATTAGCCAACAAATAAAGATAGTTTACTGAAAATTTGCCAACAATTCACGCCCTTATAGACAACTTGATCGCTGCTCCCCTTATTAAGGGGGGATTAAGGGGGGATCAAGGGGGGATTAAGGGGGGATCAATCGCTCACCTCAAGGTTGGGGTGAGTGAATTAAATTCCACCCTCGTTATTATTCTTCTCTACCCATGACTAACTCTTTATATATCAGCACGACGGCAACGGGAAGCGGTAAAGCGTTAGTAGCTTTAGGAATTATCGACTTAATTCTCCGCAAAACTAATAAAGTTGCCTTTTTCCAGCCAATTGTTCTCGACTGTTCCGAAGGTCATCGGGACGAAGACATTGACTTAATCCTCAATTATTTTAAATTAGAACAAACCTACGAAGAAGCCTTCGGGTTATGTTACGAAGAAGTTAAGGATTTATTGGTACAACAAAAATTTGATGAAATCATTGAAAGAATTATCAAAAAGTTTAAAAACTTAGAAAAAAAATATGATTTTATCCTCTGTGAAGGTTCCGATTATCTGCAAGAAAATTCCGCCTTTGAATTTGAACTAAATACAGAAATCGCCAAAAATCTCGGCCATCCCATCTTAATATTAGGTAATGCTCACCAGCGCAGTATCGAAGATGCCCTTAGTCCGATCCTGATTTCCTGCGATACCTACCAAGATAAAGGTTGTAAGGTGATTGGGATTATTATCAATCAAGCTGAAGAGGAAAAAACAGAGGAATTACGGAAAACCCTGACTAAAATTTTCCCCCCCCAAGAATATGCCCTAGGAGTGATTCCCCATAATGCTAAACTTAGCAGCCCGCGAGTAGCAGAAATCGCCCAACAATTACAGGCAAAAGTTCTCTACGGACAGCAGAGATTAGACAGTTTAGCTAGTAACTTTCTGGTGGTGGCCATGCAGATGCAAAATGCCCTAGAGCGGCTAAAAGAAGATAGCTTAATTATCACCCCTTGGGATCGCGGCGATGTGATTATCGGGATGTTACAGGCCCACCAATCGGCCAATTATCCCCAATTAGCTGGTATAGTCTTAACAGCAGGTCATAACCTCAATCCTTCGATCGCCCGTTTAATTGAAGGTTTGCCCGATCCCTTACCGATTCTCTCCGTCACCACCGATACCTACACCACGGCCGAACGCATCCACCAAGTGCGGACGACCCTGACCTCGACGGACTACGATAAAATTAACCTCAGTCTGCAGCTTTTTCACAGTAACATCAATCTCGATCGCCTAGAAGCGCAAATTCGCACTTTGCGGACCCAGGGGATTACCCCGAAGATGTTCACCTATAATCTCGTACAACAGGCCAAAGCGCAAAAACGTCACATCGTTTTGGCCGAAGGGACCGAACCGCGCATCCTCCAGGCGGCCACAGTTTTAATCGAACAGGATATCGTCGATTTAACCCTCCTGGGACAACCGGACGAGATCGCAATGGTGATTAAAAAACATGGTATCACTCTCGATCTCGATCGCCTGCAAATTATTGACCCCGTGGCTAGTCCCCATTTTGAAAGCTATGTGCAGACCCTCTACGAAGCGAGAAAAGCCAAGGGAATGAATCTCGACATGGCCCGGGATTATGCACAGGATGTCTCCTATTTTGGCACTTTAATGGTGTATCAAGGCGATGCTGATGGTATGGTATCGGGGGCAGTGCATACCACTCAACACACGATTCGGCCTGCACTCCAGATTATCAAAACTAAGCCCGATTGTGCGATCGTCTCCTCGGTTTTTTTTATGTGTCTAGAGGATCGAGTCTTGGTCTATGGGGATTGTGCGGTGAATCCCGACCCCAGTGCCGAGGAATTAGCCGAAATCGCCCTATCTTCTGCCGAAACCGCCCAAAAATTCGGAATTGAACCGCGAATCGCCCTGCTTTCCTATTCTTCGGGTCAATCGGGCCAGGGAGAAGACGTGGAAAAAGTACGACAAGCGACCAAAATCGCTAGGGAAAAACGCCCCGATTTGAAGCTAGAAGGGCCGATTCAGTACGATGCGGCCGTGGATAAGGAAGTAGCCGCCCAAAAAATGCCGGGGTCAGAGGTGGCGGGCCAAGCGACGGTGTTTATTTTTCCTGACCTGAATACAGGGAATAATACTTATAAAGCCGTGCAGCGGGAAACGAAAGCTTTAGCGATTGGTCCAATCCTACAGGGATTAAAAAAACCCGTCAATGATCTCAGTCGCGGTTGTACCGTTCCCGATATTATCAATACGGTGGTAATCACAGCAATTCAATCCCAATCTTTTTGAGTTATCGTCATTTCAGAACAGAGAGAGAGTTTACCAATTTTTACCTTGATCGATATTTCCCAAAAACTAGCAATACTTACAAAAACATTATCGGTATTTTCAAGACTATCTCGCAGCGAAACAGGCAAAATCGGGTAATCCTCAGCTAACCAGATAAAGACATGAGTATCTATTAAAGCACTCCTGATTACCTATAGTCCTCAAAGTCTTCTAAGGGAGCATCAAAGTCATTAGCTAAAGGTAAAACGAAAGTTCCTTTTATTGAACCAGCTAAAGTTCTTTTAACAGTTACAGATTCTTTTGCTGCTTGTTTATTTTCTTCTGTTTGGTCAGACTTAGTGAGCAAATATTCGGCATAATGTAAAAGTTCATTTTTGAGAGCATCGGGCATATTCTCAACTATATTCTTAAGGGCTGAATCTATACTCATAATGGCTCACTTTTAGTTAAATTAATGAATATTTAGGGAAAGTAGCGATAAAATTCACGTCGGTGTAGGAGCCGCATTACCTCAATGTTATTATCAACAACGGCTATTCCTAATCGATATTCACCAAGGCGTATTCGGTAGCGATTGGTAGCTCCCTTCATTGGCTTGACATTACCAATATCCTGCAATGATTTGGCATTGGGTAAATCTCTAAAAGCAAGCTGTAAAATTTGTTCATAAACAGGCTGGTTTTTCAATGCCTTCAAATCTTTGAGAAATCTTTTTCGATATTGAACCTTCAAGGGAAATCTATTCCTCCAAATAAGCCAGTGCCTCTTCGATATCTAATAGTGGACTCTGCTGTGCCTCATCCATCGCTTGGTTAAGGCAGTAGTCTTCTATTGCTTCGGTGAACTCTTCACAAGACATATCTTCTTGGGGAAATACTTGTCTCCATAGTTCAATCGGAATAACAACGGCTTTGGGTTGTCCGTTTTGGTCAGTTAGGTATTCTATTGAAAGCATAGACAAGACTTGTCAAGTTTGATAAGTCTATGATATAGCACTACGCGATTACATTAGAAAACGGGTTTCTCAAAGAAACCCGTTTTCTGGAGATGAAAAACATAGATAAACCCCTATATAATCGCTTAAAACAGCGATAATTGACAAAATCGGGGGGGGTGATAGGCTTTTTCGCATAATTATTTACCCGAATAAACCGATGGCTACTCAAAAAAGCTCGTTCTTGAGCCGCTCCTGTTCCTTGGAGCCTGTCTCAGATTTTCTCGGGACAACAGTCGGCGTGGCCACTGCTGTCACCCTCGGAACGGTAGTTGGCTTGCCCGCACAGGCAACCACTCTATTTAGCCAGACAAATATCGTCACCAACCCAGGTGCAGGATTCAACGGCTCAGATGTCAGTCAAGCCTCTGCTACTGTGGATGTGGCGGGGCAGAATGCAACCGGTGATTTCCGCTTGGCACAAAGCTTTACCATTTCTGATGCAGGACTGTGGGCGATCGATAAGGTATCGGTGATGGCTTACATGACATCAACTTATGGGTATCCCCCCACTTCACCTTTTACTGGCATCTCAGTTAATATTTGGGATAATGCCCCCGGTCTTGCCGGAAGTAATATCCTCGGTTCGTCCACAAATCTACTATCTACTAACTGGACTGGCGTTTACCGCACTTTCAATGGCGTGTTAGACGATGCCCAACGCCCGGTGATGAACATTGCCGCCAATTTCAGTGGTTCTGGTCTTACTCTCGCGCCAGGCACTTACTGGGCAGACTACCAACTAACGGGGCTGTCACCCACAGGAGGTACAACTGCTTTTACTCCTTTTCTAATGACAACTTCAGGGGGAAATCCCGTAACTGTAAATGGAAATGCACGGCAGTTGGATTCAGGTGATTGGATTACCATCAGCGAGGGTAATCCGGCTCAAGGGGTTTCTTTTCCCTTAACCGTAACAGGACAGAACGTTCAAGTACAGCAAGTTCCCGAACCCAGTACCGTTTTAGGGTTAGGCTTATTAGGCCTGGGTGCCTTGGTTAAACGCCAGTTAAAGCCAAAGCAAGGCAGTGACAAAGCTTAATTGCCATAGAAAACGGGTTTCTTTGAGAAGAAAACGGGTTTCTTGAAGAAACCCGTTTTCTGGAATAAGAGGCGAGCGATGAATTGACGAAAAACATAGATAAAACCCTATAAAATCGATAAGAAGCAATAATTGACAAAATCGGGGTGGTGTGATAGGCTTTTTGGTAAAATTTATACAAAATTGTCAATGAACACTACAACTATCCTCAAATCCCTGTCTGGTGTCGGTGTTGTCTTCGCCAGCACAGTTAGCGCGATCGCTATGGTGGCCACCCTCCCCGCCAGCGCCGCCACCCTTACCTTTACCGGAAATGGTAGTGGCGGTAATATCCCTGATAGCAGCACCACTGGTTTTAGTAGCACTATTACCGTTCCCACCAGTTCCAACTTTTTGATCACCGATGTCACTGTCACCCTCACGGGACTGCAGCACAACTTTCTAGGCCAGTTGCGTGCCGCCCTCACCTACGTCCCAACCAACACGACAGTACTCCTATTCAACCGGGTTGGGCGCATTGTTCCCCCTGCTACTGCGACTGGCGATAACAGCAACTTCAACGGCAACTACAGCTTTAACGATGCCTTTACCGATGACCTCTGGACCGCAGCGGCTGCTGGGGGTAATGCTTTTGACGTCCCCAGCGGCAACTACTTCGCCACTCGTGCGAACAGTAGCACCAAGGTTCCCATGCTCGCTTCCCTAGGCGGACAAGAGTCCAGCGGCGTCTGGCGGCTGACCATTGCCGATACTGTCGCTGGTACTACTGGCTCTTTCACTTCTTGGACGCTAAATTTGCAAGGTACCCCCATTCCTGAGCCAAGTTCTAGCTTAGGTTTGCTGGCTTTAGGCTTACTGGGAGCGAGAGCGGCACTTAAGCGCCATTTGAATGGGAAAGATTAGCATAGAAAACGGGTTTCTTTGAGAAACCCGTTTTCTGGACTAAGAGGCGATCGCTAGGGATTGCTAACTCGCGCTAGACTAGATTAAAACAATTAATTAACTCCTAATCATTTGTTTAATCATGAGTCAAGCTGCTGCAATCAATACTAAACTAATTGATTCCCTTGCTCAAATTATCCTTTCTTTAACTGACGAAGAACAACAGCTTCTCCTACAAAAAATTCAGCATCCAGCCTTATCTGATGTCGATTGTCATCAAGGTTTTCCCTTTGATGTTCAAATTCCTAATACAGAAACGCTCGCCGCCATTGAAGAAGTAGAAAAACATCCTGAGCGTCTTAAGCGTTATAGTAGCGTTGGGCAGATGTTCGAGGATTGGAACAAGGATACAGGGGAATGTTAACCCCACAGGAAAGCACCCACTTTCGACGCGATTTGAGGCGGATGAAAAAACGGAGTAAAGACTTGGAAAAATTAAAAACTGTGGTGGAACTACTGGTGCAAGAACAAATACTACCAGAGCGATACCGAGATCATAATCTCGTTGGAGATTTGTTAGACACTATTAAGATGCTTGCAAACAGCGACTTCAACAGGAGTTAATTTAGTGAATCGCTTTCGTTTCACGGCAAGCAGAGCAAGACTGGCGGGATATTTGGCTCTATTTAGGCAGACAAGATGAATTAATGGCCGACCAAAAGATCGCTCAAATTCTGGACAGATTTCCCCTGTTATCCCAGTTTCCTGATCTGGGCAGGCAGCGTGACGATTTACCGGTAGTTCACTGGTAGGCTGTGAAGCGCGATAGCGCAACGCACCAATTTAATGATAAAGTTGATGGGTTACGGCGGATTATTAATTGGTTTTTTGTCAGAGATTATCGCCGCCAACAGGCCCCCTAGTATTAAATACTTACTCATTCTAGCGTGAGGCTCTTGCCAAACCTGTCAGCAGCAGAAATTTCTGGCGGCGGGGTACTGCTCGATCCAGAGTCTGGTTTAATTACATACTATGGGTTAACAATTAGTTGTGTATTTAGAGGGAAACTATGGCCAATAAGCCAGAGCGCGTGGTTCTAATCGGTGTAGCTGGGGACTCCGGCTGTGGGAAGTCTACTTTTTTACGTCGTTTGACGGATTTATTCGGGGCCGAGTTTATGACAGTGATCTGTTTAGATGACTACCATTGCCTCGATCGCAAACAGAGAAAAGAGGTGGGTGTCACCGCACTCAATCCGAAAGCGAATAACTTTGACCTGATGTATGAGCAGATTAAAGCGCTCAAGGAAGGTCAAGCCATTAATAAACCTATTTATAATCATGAAACGGGGATGATCGATCCTCCCGAAATCATCGAACCGAATAAGGTAATCGTGATCGAGGGACTGCACCCCTTATATGATGAACGAGTCCGGGCCCTATTAGATTTCAGCGTTTATCTCGATATTAGCGATGAAGTCAAAGTTAACTGGAAAATTCAACGGGATATGGCCGAGCGCGGTCACACCTATGATGATGTGATGGCGGCCATTAATTCTAGAAAACCGGATTTCAGTGCCTATATCGATCCCCAAAGACAGTACGCTGATGTGGTGATTCAAGTGCTGCCCACCCAATTACTTGAAGATCACGAAAGTAAGTTACTACGGGTTCGTTTAATCCAGAAAGAAGGGGTGGAAAACTTTGAACCCGCTTATCTGTTTGATGAAGGTTCCACCATCGATTGGCGGCCCTGTGGTCGTAAATTGACCTGCGCTTATCCCGGTATTAAACTCTACTATGGTCCGGATGGCTTCTTGGGGAATGAAGTGTCGATTCTGGAACTAGATGGTCAATTCGATAACCTGGAAGAAATGATCTACATCGAAAGCCATTTGAGCAAAACCGGCACTAAATACTACGGTGAAATGACGGAATTACTGCTCAAACACAAAGATTATCCCGGTTCTACCAATGGTACGGGTTTATTCCAAGTGTTAGTCGGTCTCAAAATGCGTGAAACCTACGAAAAACTAATGGCGGCCGAATCAAAAGTGGCAGCGCCAGTCTAGTTTCTAGTTTTGACCGAACTGGCATCCTACCATGGTTAGGATGCCAGTTTTTTTAACGTACTAATCCCGATCGCAGGGCCAGCACTGCCGCTTGAGTGCGATCATCGACAGAGAGTTTATTTAAGATATTGCGGACATGGGTTTTCACCGTGCCGATGGTGATATAGAGTCGGCCGGCAATCTGAGCATTACTGTAACCCCCGACAATCAGAGCGAGAATTTCTAGCTCTCGTTCCGTTAGGGGCGCATTTTTCAGCAATTGGCGATGTTCTGGTTCAACGCCGTCAATTACCACTGTTTTGCTCCCGGCAGCCGCACCGACGGCAAAAATTTGGCGCACTTGTTGCAGAATAACACCGGCGATCACGGGATCGATCCAAGGATTGCCTTCGTGGGTGGAATAAATCGCCTCGACTAATTGATCGACGCTGGTATCCTTCATACAGTAGGAATAAGCCCCAGCAGTAAAAGCCGCTAAAATCAGTTCTTGGGTTTTGTACATGGTTAGCATAAGGATTTTCGTGGCCAAGCTGTCCTCGCCCCGATTTTGTTGGAAGCGTCGCACTAACTCGATCCCATGGATCATGGGTAAATCTATATCGATGATCGCTACATGGGGTTTGGCCTCCTCTAGCAGTTTTAGTCCCTGTAATCCACTGATGGCTTCTCCCACCACTTGAATACCCTCTCGATGCTGGAGAGCCGCCACTAACCCCATGCGCGTTAAATCGTGATCCTCTATAACGATAACCCGCACTTTATCCATATTTTTTCGCGGTTTTGCTGAACTAGGCGATGATTCAATAATTTTGGCTTTTGGATTATTAGAGCCGTTCCTAAACATTGACTTCATTCCCTTCCTCCTTCCTTGAATTCCACTTTCTTATCTTCATTCGGCAATCCCCTTTTTTCAGTTGATTTTATTTCTACTTATTCAAAGCGGCGATTACAAATATACTTAAACTCCCACTAAAATCTACTCACATCTACCCAAATCTACCCATAATTTTCTCCTTTAATTCTTCTATTATAATATCATGCAAATTTAGATTAGGCAAGAATTAGGCTCTTCTGAGTCCTGTGTGAAAATGAGGTCTATACTGATAGTTTATTTAACAAAATAGTCCTTAAAGTCTTTCCCAGTAAAGATTTCAGAATTTGATCGGCAAAAAATATCACACAAAATCGAGAAGATACAAAATTCTTTAACAAGAATACATCTTCGAGCTGCTTGGATTTTCATAGAATAGAACCAAGCTCTGGTTTAATTAATTTTTTAGCCTATATTAACAAAAAAAAATAATCTAAAATTAATAAATAATTTATGGTTTCTTGATTTAAGTAATCAATAATTAATTCAAACTATTCTATTGATAACTAGATAGTTTCTCAAAATTACTCTAGTCCTTTAGTTTATGGATAGAGGTAGTTTTTGTCTATTTTTCGCCCTTGGCCGTAACCTCCAATGGGATTGAGGCGGAATTTTTCCCCACTGTGCCAATGGATATAAACAAATAAAAATGGTGTCAGTAGGGAAAAAGCTCACCCCTAGGAGTCCTGTAAAAAAATTAATTCAGCCGGTGTTACCGCTCCTTTTTCCGTGATGATAGCGGTGATTAAAGCGGCGGGAGTAACATCGAAAGCGGGGTTATAAAAGTTAACATCTCTAGGGCAAAGGGTAGTTGTCCCCACCTGATAAATTTCGGCACGATCGCGCTGTTCGATCGGGATACCCGTACCATCCTTAAGGGAAAAATCCACCGTCGATAGGGGGGCAGCCACATAAAAAGGCAGATGATGAGCTTTTGCCAGCACCGCGAGGGAATAGGTGCCAATTTTGTTGGCTGTGTCCCCATTGGCCGCAATGCGATCGGCCCCAACAATCACCGCATCGATCAGTTTTTGCTGCATACAGTGGGCTGCCATGCTATCGGTGATCACAGTGACGGGGATTCCCTCCCGCGCACATTCCCAGGCGGTTAATTTTGCCCCTTGCAGCCGTGGCCGGGTTTCGTCTGCATACACTTGTATTAGTCTTCCTGCCGTCCAAGCAGAACGAATTACCCCTAAAGCAGTACCATAACTGGCCGTGGCCAGGGAACCAGTGTTACAGTGGGTTAAAATTGTCAGTTTTTCCGGTTGCTCCGGCAGCGCCAATAAACCATGGCGACCGATCGCCCGACAGGTTTCCACGTCTTCTTTTTGGATATTTTGGGCAGTTTCAAGGAGATTTTTGGTAATTACTGCCACTTCTGGGCCACTTTCCCTGGCCACTTTTAACATTCGCTCGATCGCCCAGAATAAATTCACCGCCGTCGGCCGGGTTTGGGCTAATCGATCGGCTATTCTAGTTAAATCAGCCAGAAATTGCTCTTTCTGGTCGGTTTTAATTTCCTGCGCTCCTAAAACCATACCGTATGCAGCCGCCACCCCGATCGCCGGAGCGCCGCGCACAATCATCGTTTCGATCGCCCGGGCCATGGCTTCACTGCTGGTGATCTCAACTTCCCCATACTCCATGGGTAAACGGGTTTGATCGATCAGCCAAACTTTGTTATCTTGCCAACGCACGGGATAGATCGAGTTACTCTCGCAAGTGGTTGTGGTCATAAACATTTTTAGATTGAGAATTAGCTAAATTTATCACTATAGCAGCGGCCTTTCTCCACGGCTGATCAGCAGTAAAAACTATTTTGTGTTTTTTTGTAAAAAGTAATTTTAAATACAGAAACTTTTTTTAGAATGTATAGATAAGTGACTAGGAAAAATTTAAGAATACTTTCTCACCTAGCCCGACCTTTTATACTAACCGATTAAGAGGATAATTACCGTGAAAACAGCGAAATATCCCGAAAAAATTGCCGCTCTCTGGACAACATTCCTCTTGGGAACCCTATTTCACACCCAACTGGGTTTAATGCCGCTCTTCCATGGTCAATCGATCGTCGAGAGTCATCAAACCAGCAATCTCGATCCGATTTTCTGGGGAATGTTGCTCTTTTTTTTGCTGCCAATGTTAGCGATTATCGGGGTCAATTTTAGCGAAAGTCGCTCCTTGAGAAAAACCCATTTCTGGCTGACAATTCTCTATTCTGTCTTGAATTTAGCCCATCTGATCGCCGATCTTCTGGTCAGACCGATCGCCTGGTATCAAATCGCTCTCATGGCAATTTTACTGATTATCGGACTGATTTTAAATCTAGTTTCCTATCAATGGCTGCGGTTAGCGATCGCCCATCCGCACCATCTCTCGGAAAGTCATTAGTAGTGCCAAGATCAAAAGGTAGCCGGTTGACTAACTGATTCAGACAAGAGGAGGCCTTTTGAGCTTAAGTTGGTGCTTATTAAGGCAAAAGCAAGCTTAAACCGTAGCTAAAGCGATTTTTTTTGAAAATATAGCTTAAAAACTCCAATTAATCCCTATTATTCCCCAGATCAGCGCGTAAATTGCCCCTATTTCCTGGCCGCCGCTGCGACCACATCTCACCAAATATGGAGCTTTTTAGCTATGATGGTTCAAAAGCAAGCCAATAAAGGGAACTTTCGTGGCTGGTTATTCATCAGAAAACTCCTGATCGGAGGAGTTAAGCAGACGATATAGTTCAGATTAACGGCAAATATTGGTTAATAGTAATAACGAGGTAATTATTTTGATGAAATCTCTCATTCGTTGGACAGCAACTCTTGGTTTAGTAGGAACGACAATGTTGACTTCGCTGCTGGGAAGCTATTCTAAAGCACTCGCTTTACCGGAAGAACAAATCGTCAGAACCTTGCAGTCTGTACCTGTCTTTGCTATTGCCGACGATCAAGGAGTTCCCCTAATTGCCGTGGGAGAAAAAGAACAAAAATTCACGGGAGTTTTTATCAGTCGGCAGGACGCACAAAACTTTTTTGAACGACTGAAAAAAGAGAATCCCGAAGTGGCCAGCAAAGTTAAAGTTCAGCCCGTTTCTTTGGCACAAGTCTATAAAATGCAAACCAGTCAAACCGATCAAAATCGTTTAATTATCGATTTTGTTCCCAAAGAGTCGGAAGTAGAATCAGCGAAAAAACTGCTCAGTGAAAGAGGTCAACAATATCAAGGTGGTGTACCTTTGTTTGTGCCGAAAGCAGGAAAAGAGAGTAATTTTCTGGTGATCAATCGCAATAATCAGGATTTGATTCCTTTCTTCTTTGAAAAGGCCGCCGCTTTGCAAATGGTAGAACAATACAAAAAAGCTAATCCCGCAGAAGCAGCCACGGTGAAAATTGATGTTATTCCCTTAGAAAGTGTCATCGCTACCCTACAACAAAGTAACGATGAAGCTTTAACTAAAATTCTCCTCTATCCTAGCCAAGAAACGATTGATTTTATCCGAGCAAATAGCAACCAAAATGCTCCCAACCAACCCCCGGCAAATCAGCCACGCCCTAATAATAATACCAATAATCGCCCCGCCCCCAATCGTTAAGCCTTGTGTCTGCTAGTATTTCCGGTCAAGAATTAAGTCAATGGCGCCAACAGGCGATCACCGATTTAGAGCAAGCGCAACTATCTCCGAAAGAAGTGGATATCTTTCTGCAAGCAGTGACAGATTTAGATACTCTTTCCCTGCGCTTACAATCCTTTCGGGAACGAGAAAAAATCCCTTTGAGTTATTCTTGGTCGGAAATTACTAAACGCTGGCAAAAACGCCTGCAAGCAAGGGTTCCCTTGCAGTATTTGCTCGAATCGGTGGTCTGGCGTAATTTTACCCTGAAAGTCTCCCCGGGGGTCTTAATTCCTCGTCCCGAAACCGAGTTATTAATCGATATCGTTGGAGAAACCGTCAGAGGAGAAGAAGGGGGAATCTGGGTAGATCTGGGAACCGGTAGCGGTGCGATCGCTATTGGTTTAGCCAGTATCTTGACAAAAGCAGAGATATATGCCATTGATTACAGTCAAACGGCTTTAGCGATCGCCAAAGAAAATATCATCAAGACGGGTTTTGCCGACAGAATTATCTTAAAACAGGGTTCTTGGTGGACCCCCCTAGAGAAGTGGAAAGGACAGATTAGCGGTATGCTGTCCAATCCTCCCTATATTCCCAGTGCAGAAATCCTCGACTTACAAATTGAAGTGCGGGAACATGAACCCCGTTTGGCCCTCGATGGAGGTGAAGACGGATTGACCGCGCTACGCTATCTAGTGGCCACTGCTCCCGATTATCTGCGATCGGGAGGCCTTTGGCTAGTGGAAATGAGAGCCGGTCAAGGGGAAAAAGTAGCGCAAATGCTGGAAAATCAGGGCAATTATCGACAAATTCAGATTATTAACGACCTAGCAGGTTTCGATCGCTTTGTTTTGGCCGAGCGAATTTAGCGCAATGTACCCGCTTCGCAGTCCCGCAGCCAGAGACGCACCGCTTGGCCGATGGTGCCTTGACTGGTTTCTAGGGGAGGTAAGGGGACTTGAGCGGGTTCAAGGGAAGCTAATTGACTGTAAACCGTCACTAATCGCCATCCTTCCCCAGTTTTAGTTAAAAATAACCAGTGATAATTCTGGAGGCTGACAGAGCGATTTTTGCTATACTGACGCTCTAAAGTCGTAAAAAAAACCTGTTGAGTGTCATCGGCAATTTGACCGGAATATTGACTAGCAGTTAAAGGTAGGGGTGCAAATTCGGGACGACCGGCAATAATCACAAAAACCGGTGTAGATAATTTTTGGTCGATTTGGGAACGGGTAATAACTCGATTAGCATAACCGGGTAAATCTGACAAGAGGCGATCGACTAAAAGATTTAAATCCTCCGGACAGCTAGAAAGAGGACGACTAACTGCTGGCAAGTTAATCCCGAAAATAACCAGTAATACAGCTAAATGTCGGTTAATTCTTGACAAATTTTTGTCCATGCTACCTTTGGCTCCTCGGCACCGGTGATCGGTCGTCCAATTACTAGATAATCAGCCCCAGCTTTAATCGCTTGGGCCGGAGTCATCACCCGACTTTGATCCCCTTTGCTTGACCAAGAGGGACGAACTCCGGGGCAAACTAAGAGAAAATCCTCTCCACAGACGCGCCGCAATTGCGCCACTTCTTGGGGAGAACAAACCGCCCCATCAATTCCTGATTCCTTGCCCAATAATGCCAGATTTAAGGCATATTCCGATAGTTCTAGGGGAATTTTGAGGTCGAGGGCTAATTCGCGGGCGTTAAGGCTGGTTAAAACGGTGATAGCGAGAAGTTTTGGCGGCGATAGCAGGTCAGATATTGCCTCCTTAGCTGCCGTCAGTGCTTGCCGTCCGGCCGTAGCGTGCAGGGTGAGTAAATCCACTTGATAGCGACTAGCGGAACGACAGGCCCCGGCGACCGTATTGGGAATATCATGAAATTTTAGGTCGAGAAAGCTCTTTTTTTGTCTTTCTTGCAGAATCCCTAGAATTTCTGCACCGCTACTGACAAATAATTCTAGTCCCACTTTCCAAAAATTGACTTCCGGCAACAGATCGAGCAGTGCGATCGCTGATTCTAAATCCGGCACATCGAGAGGAACAATAATTCGGTCTGAGTTGGTCATATTTGGGTGATAAATCAGAGAAAAATCCAATCGGCAAAAGTGGCAGCCTGTCCGCAGTAAATGCCATCACGATCGATGATATTCCAAACGATCGCTTTTTCAATGCGAAATAGTTGACCGTTTTTCGTGATCCTTACCCCGTGATAATCGTTGATATAGCCCTGTTTTTTGACTAAATCCAGCATTTTTTGGCGTTCTTGGGCGGGTTCCTCTCCCTCTACCGTTGCTCGCGAAGGAGTTGTTAATAATTCTGGCCAAGTTAAACCCCAGAGATCGAGGGCACCGCGATTACCATAATTGAAGATCGGATTAGTTTGTGTACCGTGGGAAACCAGCACAAAAGGGGCATAAAAGAGCATTTTACTCTGTTCTTTGCCAGTACCGATCCGGGGTAAAAGCGATCGCCCGATTAACTGTTCATAATTATCCAGCAGCAATTCCGTCCAAGCTATAATAGCTAAATCTTGCCAAATTTCCATAAAATTATCTTGAAAAACTGGTTTAATCTTGCCGTTGCCAATATTTATAGGCCGCGTAGGCTAAAGTAATCACTCCCGTCAGAATTGCCGACTCATCGACTAAAAATTCCGGATGGTGAAGGGGGGGATTGAGGAGGTTAGTAGAACCCACTCCCAGACGGAACATTGTCCCCGGGGCCTGTTGCAAATAAAGGGAAAAATCCTCGGCCCCCATGGAGGGTTCCGAGAGAATTAAAACCCGATCCCGTCCCCAAGCTTCTAAACCAGCTTCTTCGACTAACCGGGTTAAAAATTGGTCATTTTGTACCGATGGCACACCCCGACGATATTTTACTTGACATTTTGCGTTATATGTGCTACAGACATTCGTGACCAAACTCTCGATCCATTCCGGGAGATGGGCGTGGGTTTCTGGGTGCAGCGATCGCACTGTTCCTGCCATGCGTACCTGATCGGCGATGACGTTGGGGGCGCGACCACCGCTAATCTGGCCGATGGTGAGGACAATGGGACGCAAAGGGTTTTGAGTCCGACTAATTGCCTGTTGCAAAGTGGTGATTACTTGCGAGGCGATCCAGATAGCATCGATCGCCTCGTGGGGCCGGGCCCCGTGGCCGGATTCCCCTTGAATAAAAATCTCCAGATCGTCGGCAGCCGCAGTTAAGGCCCCGTAACGAACCCCGATCGATCGGGCCGGAATCGAGGGGAAAACGTGCAGCCCGAAAACGGCGCTGACATCCCGCATCACCCCCTCCCGGATCATCCAATTGGCCCCCTGGGCAATTTCCTCTGCTGGTTGAAAGAGAAAGCGTATTTTTCCCCCCAAAGGTTCCGAGAGACGGGAAAGCACCATCGCCACCCCTAAACCGACGGTAGCATGAACATCGTGACCGCAGGCGTGCATAATCCCCGGTTTGCGGGAAGCAAAGTCTAAATCGGTTCTTTCTTGGATCGGTAGGGCATCCATATCGGCCCGGATGGCTAAAATCCTTCGATCACTGCCTTTTCCCGCCAATTCTCCCTTAACTCCCGTTTTTCCCACCGCTTCCTGCACCGATAGACCACAGGAAGACAAAACCCCGGCAATATAGGCGGCAGTTTGATATTCTTGCCCGCTTAACTCTGGATTCGCGTGAATGTGGCGGCGAATCTCCACTAATCGGGGTGCGAGACTCTCGGCTATGTTTTTAATCTCGGAGAGCATGAAACCAGTTTTACAGTATCTTTAGGGTTAATCATAGAGCATTTTTTACCTGAAAATTGGGCTTGGCTGATTTTCAGTCTGAATTGTCTTCTCGGCATTCTTTCAATGTAGGACTAAGCTAATTTGTCAATAGGATGCAGGAGTTACTATTCATCTCTTGATTCGGTAACACCTCTCGAGAGAATATTCCAGCTATGATAGGAAACATTGTCTAGTTAGGAAAAAACATGGTTCAGTCTTCCGAAAAAATTGAAGTTAAGTACGGGGAAAGAGAAATTGCCGAAGGAACATTAATTACTTTCCCCAATCCACGCCCCGGC
Source organism: Microcystis sp. LE19-8.1F (assembly GCF_027531715.1). Classification (NCBI taxonomy): domain Bacteria; kingdom Bacillati; phylum Cyanobacteriota; class Cyanophyceae; order Chroococcales; family Microcystaceae; genus Microcystis; species Microcystis sp. LE19-8.1F. The sequence continues at coordinate 54,190 of NZ_JAPZSO010000064.1, forward strand.
AGAAATTACGATATTCAGATCACTCTGCCGGAATATACCTGTAAGTGTCCCTTTTCCGGTTATCCCGATTTTGCCACTATTTATCTTAGCTACGTTCCCGATCAAAAGGTGATGGAATTAAAGGCGATTAAACTTTATATTAATAGTTATCGCGATCGTTATATTTCCCACGAAGAAGCAATTAACCAAATTTTAGATGATTTGGTGGCCGCTTGCGAACCCTTGCAGATGAAAGTTAAGGGGGATTTTCATCCGAGGGGTAACGTACATACCGTGGTGGAGGTGATGTATAAAAAAGAATAGCATAATTGTCTAGTTTGGGGATGGGGTTGCTCCCATCCCTTGCTGTTCTAGTTTTTGTTGTTCAAGTTTTTTGCTGTCCTTGTTTTCAATACTTATTTTAAAATTGTCCTCTATACTTAGAGCTTGAATCTTATCGTTAAGAGTTGGTTGATTGCCTTTGACTGCTGCTAGGTAAACTGCCCGCGCATTTAAATTGCTTATTGAGATGAGGCAAGAGGCAAGAGGCAAAACGGAGAATAAATCATCAGTTTTTAATAACCAGATTTAGTATAAGTAGGGCTGGCTGAATAAATCTAAAAACCTTGTTGGATAATATTTTTAGGCTTTTTTGCAATCAAAAACTGCCAACCCTTGGCGTGATCTACACCCCACACCCTGCCCCCGGGAAAAACTTTTTCAGCAAACCCTAAGTAGAATTCAAATCACCCCCAGTGAGGAACTAGCCATGAAATCCTTTGCCCTTCTTACCACCCTTAGCCTAATCAGCCTTTCCACCCTCGCGACTGTTCGCCCCGTCATGGCGCTAGAGAGCCGACAACCAGCCGAAACCCGGATCGCTCAAGGGAACAATCAAGACGCGATCGGCCACTATAACCGGGGAGTTGGCTACATCCAACAAGAAAAATACGATCTCGCCCTCGCTGAATTTACCAAAGCGATCAACATTAATCCCCGATACGCCGAGGCTTACCTCAATCGGGGGGTTCTTTACGAACAAGAGGAGAAACCCGACCTCGCCCTGTCCGATTTCAATCAGGCGATCAACATTAATCCCCGATTGGCCGAGGCTTACAACAATCGGGGGCTTCTTTACTACGAACAGGGGAAATCCGACCTCGCCCTGTCCGATTTCAATCAGGCGCTCAACATTAATCCCCGAAACGCAACGGCTTACTACAATCGCGGGCTTCTTTACGAACAACAGGAGAAACCCGACCTCGCCCTGTCCGATTTCAATCAGGCGCTCAACATTAATCCCCGATTGGCCGAAGCTTACAACGGTCGCGGGCTTCTTTACTACGAACAGGGGAAACCCGACCTCGCCCTGTCCGATTACAATCAGGCACTCAACATTAATCCCCGATTGGCCCTGGCTTACAACAATCGCGGGGTTCTTTACTACGATCAGGGGAAACCCGACCGCGCCCTCGCTGAATTCAACAAAGCGCTCAACATTAATCCCCGATTGGCCCTGGCTTACTACAATCGCGGGTCTCTTTACGACGAACAGGGAAAAGCCGACCTCGCCCTGTCCGATTACAATCAGGCGCTCAACATTAATCCCCGATACGCCCCGGCTTACAACAATCGCGGGTCTCTTTACGAAGATCAGGGAAAAGCCGACCTCGCCCTGTCCGATTACAATCAGGCGATCAACATTAATCCCCGATACGCCAATGCTTACTACAATCGCGGGAATCTTTACTACGAACAGGGAAAAGCCGACCTCGCCCTGTCCGATTACAATCAGGCGATCAACATTAATCCCAGATACGCCGAGGCTTACGTCGGTCGGGGGATTCTTTATTACTCTCGAAAAGAAAGGGAAAAAGCGATCAGAGATTTCCGACAAGCCGCCGAACTGTTCCGCCAGCAAGGAAACGCGGCGTTATATGAAAAGGTTATGAAACTCCTACGGCTATTAGGCGCGGTCTAGTCCTTTTTCTTGGGTTGAGCGAATCAATAGGTTAAAGAAAACCTCTCAATTTTAGGGGAAAGGGAAACCCAACAGCCAACACCTAAATCCGTCTGAATAGGCGATCGCTTCTCATGACCTTTTGTTGGGTTTCCTTGGGTCTATAGTTGGGTTTCCTTACGTCAACCCAACCTACAAGAGAGTCCGTCGGTTGGGTTGAGCGAATCAATGGGTTAAAGAAAACCTCTCAATTTTAGGGGAAAGCGAAACCCAACAACCAGTTGCGTAAACACCAATCCAATAAATGTTATTCTAACTTGATGCAATACCGTAGAGCAAAAACACCTAGAGCCACTTATTTTTTTACAGTTGTGACATACAATCGTCACAGAATTTTGTGTGAACCTGAAAATGTGGATTGACTACGAAATGCTTTTAAATATGTTATGCGACAACATCATTTTAAGATTGATGCTATTGTCATTTTACCAGATCCCATTCATGCTCTTTGGACATTGCCTGAAACGGATGCAGATTTTTCAACTCGTTGGCGATTAATTAAAAGTTATTTTAGCCGTCAATGTCATTCTCAATATCAGGGTAAAATTTCAACATCTCGACAACATAAAGGAGAAAAGGCTATTTGGCAACGTCGCTTTTGGGAGCATCAAGTTCGAGATGGTCGCCAAGGGCGCGCCTACGGCGATCGAGATTTTGTTAATCATCTCGAATACATCCATTATAATCCCGTGCATCATGGATTAGTAAACGCTCCGAAAGATTGGCAATATTCCAGTTTTCATCGTTATGTTGAAGAAGGAATTTATGATCAGATGTGGGGAGCTTCAGAAAGGCTGATCTTTGATAGTGATATTGGTATGGAATAAAATGTAGAAGTGAAACCCAAAAAATTAAGGTAAGAAATAAGGGCAATGTTGGGTTTCGTCACTAATAGTTGGTATCGAATAAAATGTAGGTTGGCTTGAACGAAGTGAAACCCAAAAAATTAAGGTAAGAAATAAAGGCAATGTTGGGTTTCGTTACCTCAACCCAACCTACAAGAGCAGCGATCGCACTACAGGATCAGCGATCACCTTTATCGAGAAGAAATATAGCGGTAAGCGCTTGAGTGAGATACAGACCAAGCTTTGCCTAGCATGGTTTATAGCTTGTGACACTGTACCTAATACGACTGCACACCGCTATAAGCTAGTGAGGTACACATATTTTTCTTCCCTTTTGACTTTTG